>NZ_JACIZD010000005.1 GCF_014359565.1 Immundisolibacter sp.
TACTCGAGATCGGAAAAGCTCGTTTGCATGACGTCTGCTCACCCCCGCTGCGGACCAGGCCGCATTGTCTCAGGACCAAGGTCTCATGCCACCTAGACGTGGGAATAAATCAGCGTTTCCCTAGCACCGAGTAGAGCACCAAAGATTGCAATGCTTGCGATCAGCACTTTCTGCTGCCAGAGCACCGTGACCAACTGGCGGAGATCGATTTCGTCGCCGGCGTAGCCTTGGGCGCTTGACGATAAAGTATGCATACTGGGAAGGTGTGAATTTTTAGGCAAATGCTTTGGAAGCGCTGATGTATTCCCACCCGTTGGTGGCGTGAGACCTTGGCCCTGAGACAATGCGGTCTGGTCCGCAGCGGGGGTGAGCAGACGTCATGCAAACGAGCTTTTCCGACCTCGAGTACGCCGGAAAGAAGGAGCGGACGCGCCGCGAGCGCTTTCTGGCGCCGTTCTACCCGACCGGCAAGGGCCCCGGCCGACCGCTGCTCGGGCTCTCGCGCATGCTGCGCATGTACGTGGCGCAGCAATACTTCGGACCGTCGGACGAGGGCGTCGAGGAACGCTGTGTACGAAAGCCACGCCATTCGCCGCTGCGTCGACCGGCGACCGGAAACCCCGCGCCAGCCGGTCACCTGGCACGTGGCGCTGCGCCCTGGCATGCGCCGGGCCCTGCCTGACGATGCCCTCGGCCGGCTGCAACAGCGCATCGAGCGCGTCAAGGCGAGCTTGCGGGCGAAGGTCGAGCATCCGTTTTTCGTCATCAAAAACCTGTTCAAGCACCTCAAGGCGCGCTATCGGGGGCTGGCCAAAAACCAGGCGCAGTTGTTCACGCTGTTCGGCCTGGCCAATCGGGTGCTGGCCGGCTGGCGTTTGCGGGCGCGTGACGCCCTGCGCGTGTCCTGAGGACCGGTTCAGGTGCCCAACATCGACCCAATACCCCCAAAACGGCCACCCGCGATCGGCCTGACCCTCATATTTGTTTATTGCCGTAACCGCCTTTCCTTAGGTTATGCCTTCGGCGATGGGGGACCGGTCAGCGTTTCCTTAGACACGAACTCGGCGACCAGGGCGAGCATCACGCCGCCCATCATCCCTAGCACGGCAGTGAGTGCAAGAACCAGTGCCTTCCTCGGCTTGGAAGGCTTGGCCGGCGCGGCGATTTCGCCAATCAGTTCGGTGGGGCGGGTCGCTGGCGGCATCATCTGCTGCGACAGCGATAGCCGCTCGGTTGCTTGCTGATTGAGGGAATCGATGACCGAGCTGCGTTCGAGCATCAGCAGGGACGCCTGGACGTTGTCGTGCTCCTCTAGCTTTTCGGCGAGTTGGGTGAGGTCAGCGTACTGCTGCTTTAGTTCGACGCGCTGCTGGTCGAGGCTCTTGAGGCGCTCGGCGATGGGCTTGAGGTTGTTCTCGAACATCGCCGCGTGGGCTTTCTGTACCCCCCTGACCACGTCGCCCAGCAGGCGCACCGCGTCTTCGGCGGTATCGCCCTCGGCGGTGAGCTGGACGGTGGTCGTCACGCCTTTTTGCACGCTCGCTGCAGCAATAAAGGGCCGCTCGCGTTTGACGCCCGTGGCGACGTCCTCGCCATACTCGGCAAGGATGCGGGATGAGAGTTCCTCCGCGCTTTCGAGTATCACCGGTGGTGCAGCCTCCTCACCCTTGACTTGGCCGACCCTCAACTTGACGCTGGCCTCGTAGACCGGCGCTGTGAGGAACGCGAATGCCGCGCCCCCGGCCAGGCAAAGGAGAAAACTGACCATGATCAGCGCTTTTCTTTTGGCCAGAATTCGCCAGAGCTCGAGCAGGCTGATCTCGTCCTCGTAGGGCTGGGCAGGTGGCGGGGTGGTCAGCATGGTGGCGAACTTGTAGGCGGAATTGGAGATTGTCACACCTGCAGAAAAAAATATAAACCGCCCAAAGTAATGGTGGGCAAGATCCCAACACCGCGTCGGTTCTGCTCGCTGTTCCCAGTGCTATGGTAGGCACCGTCGCTCAAGGGCACCCGGCCCGGGCGAGCGCGCCCATGCTGGTTTTGGCCGCTTCAAGGCTCCAAGGACGCCCCTCAGGCAGCGCCGCAGGTGCACTCATTCTACATAACCGCAAACGGCGGGCAGCCAGGCTCATCTGCTTCATGCCGGCGCAGCTTGGATTCAAGAATCAAGTGCAACACGCTTTGAGAAATTGGCGATTTCTTCGGCCATGGCTTCGTCCGGTGTTCTCCAGTCCAAGGTTTTTCGAGGACGGCCGTTCAGAAGCCGGGCGATGTCGTTGAGCGCGGTCTGGCTGACCTCGGACAGGTCCGTGCCCTTGGGCAGGAATTGGCGCAGCAGGCCGTTGGTGTTTTCGTTGCTGCCGCGCTGCCAGGGCGCGTACGGATCGGCAAACCAGATGTCGATCTTCAACCGCTCGGCCAGCTCGACGTGACGGGCCATCTCGCTGCCGCGATCGTAGGTCAGGCTTTGGCGCAAAAATGCCGGCAGCTTCTTCATTTGCCGCGTGAAGCCTTCCAGCGCGGCATCGGCGCCGCAGCTGCGCGTGGCCTCAGGCCTTCATGTGATCCCGATACTGCGCCATCCTTTTCAGCATCCAGCCCGGATACTCCTCCGGCAGGCGGCTTACTTCATCCAGGGCCGCCAGTTCGTCGGCCGACAGGCGCACGCAGGCCGCCAGGATGTTGTCTTTGAGCTGCTCGGGCCGCCTGGCGCCGAGGATGATGCTGGTGACGGCTTTTTGATGCAGCAGCCAGGCCAGGGCGATGGCGGCCACCGAGACCGGCTGGCCGTCGATCTGTTTTCCGGCGGCGATCTCGCGCATCACTTGGATGACCTGGGCGCCGCGCTGGCGGTTGACCGGCGGGAAGTCGAACTTGGCGCGGCGGTTTTCTTCCGAAACGTTCGGGCCTTCGTATTTGCCGGACAGGTAACCGCCGGCCAGCGGGCTCCACACCATCAGTCCGACTTTTTCGGACTCGAGCATGGGGATGATGTCCCGCTCCAGGTCGCGGCCGACCAGGGTGTAGTAGGCCTGCAGGGAGACGATCGGGCACAGGTGCCGCGCCTGGGTGATGCCGATGGCTTTCATCACTTGCCAGGCCGCCCAGTTGGACAGGCCGACGTAGCGCACGTGGCCGTGCTGCACCAGGATGTTCAAGGCTTCGAGCGTTTCTTCGATCGGCGTGGCCGGGTCGAAGCCGTGGATTTGGTACAGGTCGATGTAGTCGGTTTGCAGGCGCTGCAGGCTGGCCTGGCATTGGCTCATGATGTGGCCGCGCGAGGCGCCGCGGGCGTTGGGGCCCTCGCCCATCGGCCCCAGGACTTTGGTGGCCAGCACGATATCCTCGCGGCGAACGCCGAGATTCTTCAGCGACTGGCCGACGATGCGCTCGCTGTCGCCGTAACTATAGACGTTGGCGGTGTCGATGAAGTTGATGCCGGCCTCGAGGGCGATCTTGATCAGCTCGTCGGCCTGCTCTTGCTGCAGGTTGCCGATCAGGCGCCAAAGATCCTTGCCGCCGCCGAAGGTCATGGCGCCCAGGCACAGTTCGGAGACGAACAGGCCGGAGTTGCCGAGCGTGCGGTAGCGCAGGCCTTGGTCGGCGTCGAAACGCGGTAGCGGGTGCGTGCTCATGGGATACCTCGTCATTCAGTGGGTTGATGGGGAAAAACGCGTCGCGCGGCTTGCTGATCGACGAGCGCTTGCAGGCGCTCGACCAGCGAGGTGGTCTCGCCGTGCAGCAGCACCGCGGTGGCGGCATCCAAACCGATCTGCGCGGCCAGCGTTTCCGGAATCCGCTGCGCCTGCTCACGCAGGGCGCTGGCGCGCGCGGTCAGGGCGACGATCACCCGCCGCTCGTCGGCGCTGTCCCGGCTGCGGGTCACCAGGCCGCCGCGCTCCATGCGCTTGAGCAGCGGGGTGATGGTGCCGGCGTCCAGGTACAGGCAATCGCGCAATTCGCCGACGGTGCTGCTGCCGCGCTGCCACAGCACCAGCAGCACCAGGTACTGCGAGTAGGTCAGCCCGAGCGGCAACAGCAGCGGCCGATACAGGCGCTGCATCAGGTTGGTGGCCGCGTACAGGGGAAAGCAGACCTGGCGGTCCAGGCGCAGCCAGCGGGCGTCGTGCGGGCGCTCGGCGTCGCTCATCGCGTCTTGACGTTAAGCGCGACGTCGATGTTGCCGCGCGTTGCGTTCGAATACGGGCAGACCTGGTGCGCCTGCGCCACCAGCGCCTCGGCGGTGGCCTGATCGACGCCGGCCAGCGTGACTTCCAGCGCCACGGTCAGCGCGAAGCCGCCGCCGGCGTTGGCCTGCAGGCCGACCGTGGCCGCGACCTCGACGTCCTCGTCCTTGATCTTGTGGGCCTGATTGCGGCTGACGTGGATCACCGCGTTGCCGAAACAGGCGGCGTAACCGGCCGCGAACAGCTGCTCGGGATTGGTGGCGCCGCCCTGGCCGCCCAGGCTGGGCGGCATGGCGAGCTTCAGGTCGAGCAGGCCGTCGCTGCTCCTGGCCGTGCCGTTGCGACCGCCGATGGCGTGGACTGTGGTCGAGTACAAAGCGCTCATGCCGCACCTCCAAAAATCGTGGTAGCCGATTATATGGCTAGCCAGGCGTCAGGTGCATGACGCGTCACGTCTGAGTCAGCCGGCCGCCGGCCCGAGCCAGACGCCCGGCCACGGCCGCCGCGGCTTACTGGCCCGCCTCGGCCGGCGGCCAGGCGCCCAGCGCCTGGCCGCAGCGCAGCGCGCTGCCCTCGCGCACGGCGCCGTCCCAGGCAAACGGGCCCGGCGGCAGCAGCAGGATCACCGTCGAGCCCATGGCGAAATGGCCGAGTTCCGCGCCGCGCGCCAGCTGCACGCTGCCGGCGCCGCTGGCCGGGTAGGTCTTGCGCCACAGGCCGCGGCGCGCACCGTGGGGGTTGATCTCGCCGGCCCACACGGTGCTGATGCTCGACACCAGCAGCGCGCCGACCAGCACCACCACCAGCGGCCCGCAGGCGGTATCGAACACGCACACCAGGCGCTCGTTGCGGGCAAACAGGCGGTCGATCCGGCGGACGGTCGCGCCCTGCACCGAAAAAAGCCGCCCCGGCACGTGCGTCATGCTGCGCAGCGTGCCGGCCAGCGGCATGTGCACGCGGTGGTAGTCGCCGGGGGCCAGGTACACGGTGCAGAACGCGCCGCCCGTGAATTCATCGGCCAGCGCAAAGTCGCCGCCGAGCAGCTCCGGCACCGTGTAGCTGCGGCCCTTGGCCTGCAGCAGCCGGTCGCCGGCGATGGCGCCGTGCGCGCTCAGCACGCCGTCGGCCGGGCTGACCAGGGTGCGCTCGTCGCCGGCCAGCGGCCGGGCGCCAGGGCGCAGCGCGCGGGTGAAGAAGCTCGCGAAATCCGGATAGGCGCGCGGGTCCGGCTGCGCGGCGTCGGCCAGGTCGATGTGGTAGGCGCGGATCAGGCCGTCGATCAGCAACTGCTTGAGCCACGGCTGGCGCGCCCGCGCCAGGTGGTAGACCAGGCGCGAGACGGCGTGATGCGGCAGCAGCCACGACGGCAGGCAGGCGAGCTGATCGGAAAGCCAGGACATGACGGGCACCGTGGCGAAGGGTGAGGCATTGTGCGGCGCTGCCCGCGGCGGCGCCAGCCGGCCGGCGGCGACTTGCTAGACTGCCGGGCCGCCCGCCCGCTGATCGAAACCATCCGTCGACCCACGCCATGACCGTCCTGCGCATCGCCACCCGCAAGAGCCCGCTCGCCCTGTGGCAGGCCCACCACGTCGCCGAGCTGCTGCGCCGCTACCATCCGGGCCTGCGCATCGAGCTGGTGGAGATGCTCACCGAGGGCGACCGCATCCTGGACCGGGCGCTCAGCGCCGAAGGCGGCAAAGGGCTGTTCATCAAGGAACTGGAGCAGGGCCTGGCCGACGGCCGCGCGGACCTGGCGGTGCATTCGATGAAGGACGTGCCGGCCGAGCTGCCGCCCGGCTTTGCGCTGCCGGTGTTCTGCGCCGCCGCCGATGCGCGCGATGCGCTGGTGGCGCCGCGGGCCGGCGGCCTGGATGAGCTGCCGCCGGGCGCCCGCGTCGGCACCGCCAGCCTGCGCCGCGGCTGTCAGGTGTTGGCCAGGCGGCCCGACCTGGTGCTGGTGCTGACCCGCGGCAACGTGCAGACGCGCCTTGCCAAGCTGGATCGGGGTGACTGCGACGCCCTGCTGCTGGCCGCCGCGGGTCTGGACCGGCTGGGCCTCGCCGAACGCATCACCGAACGTCTGGATACCGACGTGATGCTGCCGGCAGTGACGCAGGGCGTGCTGGGCCTTGAATGCCGCGAGGGCGACGCCGCCACGCAGGCGCTGATCGCGCCGCTACACGAGCCGGCCACGGCGCTGCGCGTGCAGGCCGAGCGGGCCTTTGCCGGGCGGCTGGGCGGCGGCTGCCACACGCCGCTGGCCGCGCACGCGGTGCTGGACGGCGAGCGGCTGCACCTGACCGGCCTGGTCGGCACGCCGGACGGGCGTCGCATCCTGCGCGAGTCGCTCAGCGGTTCGGCCGACCAGCCGCAGACGCTGGGCCTGGCCTTGGCGCAGGTTCTGCTCGAACGCGGTGCCGGTGAGATTCTGGCCGGCCATGGCTGACACGCATCGGCCGGGCGTGCTGGTCACGCGGCCAGCCGGCCAGGCCCAAGCGCTCGGCGACGGGCTGCGCGCCGCGGGCTTCACGCCGCTTTACTTGCCGACGCTGGCGATCGAGGCTGCCGATCCGGCCCTTGCCGTCGCGGCGCTGCGCGCCGCCCTGCCCTGCGACCTGGCCATCTTCATCAGCGCCAACGCCGTGCAGCACGCCCTGCCGGTCATCGCCGCGGCCGGCGGCCTGCCGGCCGGGTGCACGGTGGCGGCGGTCGGGCCGGCCAGCGCGCGGACGCTCGCCGCTGCCGGTTTTGCCGATGCACTGACACCCAATGCACGCTTCGACAGCGAAGGCCTGCTGACGCTGCCGCAGTTGCACCAGGTGGCCGGCCAGCGGGTGGTGATCTTTCGCGGCGAGGGCGGGCGCACGCTGCTGGCCGACACGCTCGCCGCGCGCGGCGCCGACGTGCGGGCAGTGGTCTGCTACCGACGTGTCGCGGCGGGCGATGCCGCGCAGCTCAAGGACTGGCTGGCACGGGGCACCATCGCCGCGCTGACCGCCACCAGTCGGGCCAGCCTCGACGGCCTGCTGGCGCTGGCCGGACCCGCGGCAGCGCAACTCAAGACCTTGCCGCTGGCCGTGCTCAGCGCGGCGCTCGTCGATTACGCCCAGCACGCCGGCTTTTGCGGGCCGATCATGTCGGCCCGCGAGGCCAGCGACGCCGGTCTGGTGACGGTCGTGCGCGCCCTGCTCGGCTCGCCCACACACCCCCGGTAAAATCCGCCCATGATCTGGACACCCCGCGTCACCGTCGCCGCCATTGTCGAGCGCGATGGCCGTTTCCTGCTGGTCGAGGAACTCGCCGAGGGCCGGCTGGTGCTCAACCAGCCGGCCGGCCACCTGGAACACGGCGAGAGCCTGATCGACGCCTGCCGCCGCGAGACGCTGGAGGAAACCGGCTGGAAGGTCGAGCCCGAATCGGTGGTCGGCCTGTATCGGCGCGTCGAGCCGACCAGCGGCATCACGACGCTGCGCGTCTGTTTCAGCGCCCGGCCCGTGGAGCACTACCCTGACCAGCCGCTCGACACCGGCATCGAACGCGCCGTGTGGCTGGATCGCGAGGCGCTTGCCGCCTGCGCGGACCGGCACCGCACGGAGCTGGTGCTGCGCTGCCTGGACGACTACCTGGCCGGCGCCCGCCACCCGCTGGCGCTGCTCGCGCACGCCTGATGGACGCCCCCTTCGGCCTGCCGCTGCCACCGCCGGCGCGGGTGGTGGTCGGCCTGTCCGGCGGCGTGGATTCGGCCGTCACGGCGCTGCTGCTCAAGCGCGCCGGCTACGAGGTGCTTGGCCTTTTCATGAAGAACTGGGAAGACGACGACCGCTTCGGCGACTGCCCGGCCGAGGCCGACATCGCCGACGTGCAGGCCATCGGCCAGGCGCTCGACATCCCGGTGCAGGTGGTGAACTTTGCCGCCGAATACCGCGAGCAGGTGTTTGCGCATTTCCTGGCCGAGTACCGGCGCGGGCGCACGCCGAATCCGGACATCCTGTGCAACCGCCAGATCAAGTTCGGCGTGTTCCAGCAGCATGCGCTGGCGCTCGGGGCGCAGGCCATCGCCACCGGCCATTACGCCGCGCTCCGGCGCGATGGCAAGCAGGTACATCTGCTGTGCCCGGCTGACCGCGACAAGGACCAGACCTATTTTCTGCACAGCCTGACGCAGGCGCAGCTGGCGCCGGCCGGCATGCCGCTGGCCGGCTTTGCCAAGCGCGCGGTGCGCGCCCTGGCCGCGCAAGAGCGCCTGCCGGTGGCGGACAAGAAGGACTCGACCGGCATCTGCTTCATCGGCGAGCGGCCGTTTCGCGAGTTCCTGAGCCGCTACCTGGTAGCCGAGCCAGGCGACATGCTGGACCCGGAGGGCCACATCGTCGGCCGGCACATCGGCCTGCCCTACTACACGCTCGGCCAGCGCCAGGGCCTGGGCATCGGCGGCGGGCACGGCACGGGCAACGCGCCGTGGTACGTGGCCGGCAAGGACGCCGCGCGCAACACGCTGCACGTGGTGCAGGGGCACGATCATCCGCTGCTGCTCAGCGACAGCCTGCTGTCCGAGGCGGCCACCTGGATCGCCGGCCGCCCGCCGGCCAGCCGCTTTTCCTGCACGGCCAAGACGCGCTACCGGCAAACGGCCGAGGCCTGCAAGGTGGAGGTATTGGACGACGGCCGCTGCGTGGTGCGCTTCGCCCGTCCGCAGCGGGCGGTGACGCCGGGCCAGTCGGTGGTGTTTTATGTCGGTGACGAGTGCCTGGGCGGGGCGGTGATCGACACCACCGTGCCCGTCACCGGCCGTTCAGCGCCGCAGCCGATGCTGGCCTGAACACGCGGCCAGAAGGCGCGCGGCCCTTGCAGGGGCACCCTGCGGCACATCGCTGCGGTGTGTGGGAGGCCCGCCCCGGGCCGAAAACCGGGGCGGGGGATTCGCGGCGGGGGCGCCGCTCCCACAAGGGCACCGCTCCCGCGCGCCCCTGGTCACCAGCCACCGCTGCGGCCCAGGTCCTCGTGGATGATGAAGCGCTCGGGCGGGAAGGTCTTGGTGACGATGGGCGAGTTGAAGCGCTCCACCGGCGCCGAGGCCTCCACGAAGGCGAACGCCAGGTTCAGCAGGTTTTCCTCGGCCGCCGGCAGGGCGCCCAGCGGGAAGCCGTTCAGGTGCTGGATGATGGCATCGAAGCGCGGCATGACGGCGTCGTAAAAGGCACGAATGCGCTGCATGTCGGCACTGATGCGGGCGCGGTTGCGCGCCGCCTCGGTGTCGTGCAGCCAGTACTCGCACAGCGGTTCGAGGTCCGCGAAGGCGTTGGGTAGACGTGCGCTCATGGGATGTGTCTCCTGGTGTTGAACCGCCCGCTCAGGGCCGGCGGCCGTTGACCCACTCGTCGGCCACCCAGTACTGGTGGCGCATGGCGATCTCGGTGTCGCCGATGGTCTGCTCGGTGATCACGCCCGAATCGAAGGCCTTTTGCGAGTACTCCATGGTGCTCATGTCCTCGTACACCGTGTCGCGCAGCACGATGCGCGTGAACTCCTGCGCCAGCCGGTCGCCGGCGGTGTCGGCCTGCACTTGGTAGATGTTCATGTTCCAGATGGTGTCGTTCTCGGACACCGGCCAGAAGTTGTAGGTGAAGTACCAGCCGCGGCCCAGATCGCAGAAGAAGTTCGGGAAGAACACGTTGATGTCGAACCACCACGACTCGTCACCCGACGGATTCAGGCCGCGCGAGTCCCCTTCGTCGGCCTTCACGAAGCCGAAACTGCCGTGCTTGTAGGCGATCGCCTCGGCCGGCGTGGGCTGGATGTCGGTCTTGAGCCAGCACGACACCGAGCGGTGCGGGCCGTAGAAGCGCACCGAGGTCGGCAGCGCCAGCTCAAGATCACCGGCGCCCGGAATGGCGTGCCGGTGCAGGTAGGTGGCGTGGTAGGCCTCCTGGAAGGCATCGATGCACAGCTTCCAGTTGGCCTTCACGCGCGCCGTGTAGTGGGCGATGTGCTGGCACTGGTCGAACGGAAAGCCGTCCATGTCCTTGGCCAGTTGCCCCATGAACTCGGCCAGCGACTGCTTCGGCTGCGGATTCCAGTGCACGAAGATGAAGCCGTTCCAGGTGTCGCAGGCCAGCGCCTTCAGACCCAGCTTGTCCTTGTCCAGGCCGGGGAAGGACTCGATCGCCGGCACCGCCTGCAGGCTGCCGTCCAGACCAAAGCCCCAGCCGTGGAACTCGCAGGTGAAGCCGCGCATGTTGCCGCAGGCTTCGGTCGCCAGCGCCATGCCGCGGTGCGTGCACATGTTGTGGAAGGCGCGCACCGCGCCGTCCTTGCCGCGCACCACCACGATGTTGCTCTTGAACACGTGCAGCTCGCGCGTGAAGTAGTCGCCCGGATTGGGGATTTCCTCCACCCGGCCGACCTGCAGCCAGGCCTGCTTGAAGATCTGCTCGCGCTCGCGCTCGAAATACGCGGCCGAGGTGACCGACTCGGCCGGGATCGGCCCGCTGCCCATGTCCGGCACCGGCGTGCCGAATTTCATCGCGTGACGCGGGCTGAACGGAAACGTGACCGGCGACTGCGGGGCGTTCATGGCGACTCCTCCTGAGTGGGGCCACGCACGCGGCCCGGAACTTTGTGCAACCGAACGGTCGGTTGCCGGGAGTCATTAGAAAGGCTGGTCGCCGCGCCGACTTGATGGCCGTCAAGACCACAGGCGGGCCCGCGAGCCCGCCTGCGGCGCCGACCTGCGACTACTTCGAGCGCATGCCCCCGTCCACGCGCAGCACCGTGCCGGTGATGTAACGCGCCTCGTCGGAAGCCAGGAACACCACCGCGGCGGCGATTTCGTCGGGCTCGGCCCAGCGCCCCAGCGGCGTGCCCTGGGTGATGAAGCCGGCCACTGCCGGGTCGGCGATCAGGTGTTCCGTCATGCCGGTCTTCACGCCGCCGGGCGCCACGCCGTTCACGCGCACGCCGTGGGCGGCGGCTTCGACGCCGATCTGGTTGATCAGACCAATCGTGGCGTACTTGGAGGCCGTGTATGCCGCCCCGCCGCCGCCAGCGCCCAGCCCGGCAACCGAGGCCGTCATGACGATGTTGCCGCCGGTTTTCTTCAGTTCCTTGAAGGCCGCCTGGCAGGTGAAGAAATAGCCTTTCACATTGACGCCGATGACGCGGTCGAACAGCGCCTCGTCGATGTCCGTGAAAGGCAAAAAGCCGTCGAACACGCCGGCGTTGGCGAACACCACGTCCAGCTTGCCATGCGCCGCCACGGCTGCCGCGACCAGTGCCTCGACGCTGGCTTTGTTCGTCGCATCGACTGCCGTGAAAGCCGCCTTGCGGCCGTTGGCGCGGATATCCGCCGCCACAGCCTCGCCGGCCTTGGCGTTGATGTCACCGATCATCACCGCCGCGCCCTGGGCGGCAAAGGCCCGCGCCGTCGCCGCGCCAATCCCTGAACCGCCGCCGGTGACGATCACCGACTTGCCGTCGAAGCGTGCCATTTTTGTATCTCCTCCGAGCCGTGGCGAACCTGCCACGGGGCCAACGATAACCGGACTGCGCGGCACGCCGACAGCCGTCTTTCGGTTAGCGCCCAGGACCGCGTCGCCCCCCGGAATCTCCAAGCGGGAGCAGCGTCCCCGGTCACATCAATCGCTGTCCGCGAGGCGTCCATCGGCCAGCATCAGCCGCCGGTCGAGCAGCTGCGCCAGTTGCGGGTTGTGGGTGACCACCACCAGGCCGCCGCCGCGTTCGCTGCACACCTCGACCAGCTGCCGAAACACCTGCTCGGCGGTGTGCGGGTCCAGGTTGCCGGTCGGTTCGTCGGCCAGGATGCAGCGCGGGCGCGTGACCAGCGCGCGGCCGATGGCGACCCGCTGGCGCTCGCCGCCGGACAGCTGTCCCGGCTTGTGGTGGCCACGCGCGGCAAGACCGAGCCGCTCGAGCATGGCGTCGGCCGCCGCGCCGGCCTGCGCCGGCGCCTGGCCGCCGATCAGCAGCGGCATGGCGATGTTCTCGCGCGCGGTGAATTCGTCGAGCAGGTGGTGGAACTGGTAGATGAAGCCCAGCGACTGGTTGCGCATACGGGAGCGTTCACGCTCACCCAGGCCGGTCAGGCTGCGCCCGTCCACCCACACTTCGCCCCGACTGGCGGCATCCAGGCCGCCCAGCAGGTGCAGCAGCGTGCTCTTGCCGGCGCCGGAGGCGCCCATGACGGCCACGCTCTCGCCGGCCCGGACCGTCAGATCCACGTCGTGCAGCACGGTCAGGGCGCCACCGGCGTCGAGGTAAGTCTTGCCAAGGCCGCGGGCCTCCAGGACCGGCACTTGGTCATTCATAGCGCAGCGCCTCGGCCGGGTCGGTACGGGATGCCCGCCACGCCGGGTACAGCGTGGCCAGCAGCGACAGCAGCAGCGCCAGCGCCGTGATGCGCGTCACGTCGCCCGCCTGCAGGCGCGATGGCAGGCTGGAGATGTAATACACATCGGTCGGCCAGAGGCTGACGTGCAGCGCCCGCTCGAGCCACGGCACCAGGGTTTCGATATTCAGCGCCAGCGCCACCCCGCCGAGCAGGCCCAGCAGCGTGCCGACCACGCCGATGACCGCGCCCTGCACGATGAACACGCCCATCACGCTGCCCGGCGTGGCGCCCATGGTGCGCAGGATGGCGATGTCGGCCCGCTTGTCAGCCACCATCATGACCAGGGTGGAGATGATGTTGAAGGCCGCCACGCCCACGATCAGCGACAGGATGATGAACATCACGGTCTTTTCGGTGCGCACGGCGCGAAAGAAATTGACGTGCTGGCGCGTCCAGTCGCCGACCGCCAGGTACGGCAGGCGCTGACTGAGCCGCTGCGCCACGGCCGGCGCCTGCATCAGGTCAGCCAGGCGCAGGCGTACGCCGCTGACGGCATCGCCCAGGCGCACCAGGCGCTGGGCGTCCTGCATGGCCACCAGCGCCAGCGCGCTGTCGTATTCGTACATGCCGGCCGAAAAGGTGCCGAGCACGGTGAAGCGCTTCATGCGCGGCAGCACGCCGGCCGGCGTGGCGCTGGCCTCCGGGATCAGCACCGTGACCTTGTCGCCCGCCTTGGCACCCATGGCCAGGGCCAGATCGCGCCCCAGGATGATGCCGAACTCGCCCGGCGTCAGCGCGGACAGGGTGGTGCCGGTGGTGTTCAGCGTCAGTTCCGCCACCGTGGGCTCCTGCGCCGGATCGATGCCGCGCAGCAGCACGCCGCTGGCGTTGCCGGCAAACGAGATCATGGCCTCGGTCTCGACGTAGGGCGCGCTGGCCAGCACCTGCGGCTCGGCCGCCACCTGCCGCTGCACCTGCGGCCAGTCGCGCAGCGCGCCGCCGTCCCCGCTGACCGTGACGTGCGCCACCATGCCCAGGATGCGCGAGCGCAGCTCCTCCTCGAAGCCGTTCATGACCGAGATGACGGTGATCAGCGCCATCACGCCCAGGCCGATGCCGGCCATCGACACCAGGCTGATGAACGAAATGAAGTGATTGCGCCGCTTGGCGCGCGTGTAGCGCAGGCCGATGAAGACTTCGTAGGGTTTGAACATGGTTCAGGGGGAGTCGGTCTGGCCGTATTGCTGGCCGGGGTCGCGCACGAAATCGAAGCGTTCCGGCAGGGCCGCACTCGGGCAGTGCTGCAGCGGCAGGCGCCCTTCGGGCAGGTCCAGGAACAGCACCGGCGCATCCAGGCCGCCGACCATCAGATCGGCCAGCGCCGTCTCGTCGGCGGCGCGCCCGTCGGCGTGACACACCCGGTCGGCGAAGTATTCCAGGCTCGCCTCGTCGACCCGACCGGCGCCAAGCGCAGTCCGCAGCGTGAGCACGCCGGTTTCGTCCAGACAGGCCGCCAGCACCGCGCCGGCCGGCTCGCCGGTATGGGCGACCAGCATCCCGTCTGCCGTGACATGCAGGACGTAGGGCGCATAGTCGAGGCGCACGAACACGACCTGCGCGCCGTTTTGCACGAAGTAGCGGCCCTTCGCGTCGCGTGCGTAATGCCGGTTCAGGTGCGCGCGCAGCGACGGGTGCTCCACCGCCGCATCCCGAATCAGCCATGCGCCGCGCCCGGTCAGGCGCAACCAGCCGGCCAGGGGCTGGCCCGGCGACCACGCCGGTTCATTCACCACAAACGCACCCGCTCGCCCTGGATCGGCACCTGCGCCTGCCAGCCGAAGCGCTCCTGCAGGTGCAGGCGCAGCGCATCGGCCGCCGCCGGCTCGCCGTGGGTGACGAATATCCGCTGCGGCGCTGGTATCTGACCCAGCCAGGCGAGGATGCCCTGCCAGTCGGCATGGGCGGACAGGTTCTGGATGCTCGCCACCTCGGCCGCCACCGGCACGTAGCGGCCGTGGATCTTGATTTCGCGCGCGCCGGCCAGCAGCGCCGCGCCGCGCGTGCCGCCGGCCTGGTAGCCGGCGAACAGGAGGGTGTTGTGCGGATTGCCGGCGCGGGCCTTCAGGTGATGCAGCACGCGCCCGCCGGTGGCCATGCCGCTGGCGGAGATGATGATCATCGGATGCGTGCGACTGTTCAGCGCCATCGACTCTTCACGCTCACGCACGTAGGTCGCCGTCGCGCACACGGCGCGGGCCTGACTGGCGCTCAGCCGATGTTCGCTGGCGAAGCGCTGCAGCAGCTCGCTGGCGTCGATGGCCATCGGGCTGTCCAGGAACACCGGCAGGTCAGCAATCGCCTGCTGTTGTTTCAGTTGGTGGATGTAGAACAGCAGCTCCTGCGTGCGGCCGACGGCAAAGGCCGGAATCAGCACCATGCCGCCGCGCGCGGCGGTGCGATTGATGACATCGGCCAGCGCCTGCGCCGGGTCGGTGTCCGGGTGCAGGCGATCGCCGTAAGTGGATTCGACCACCAGGTAATCGACCGGCGGCGCCGGCTGCGGATCGCACATGACCGGATCGCCGGCGCGCCCCAGGTCGCCGCTGAACAGCAGCCGCTGGCCCTCGGTTTCGATTTCCACACTGGCGGCGCCAAGGATGTGCCCGGCCTGCCGAAACCGCACCCGCACGCCCGCGCACGGCTCGAACCACTGGCCAAAGTCCACGCCTTCCAGCGCCGGCAAGGCATCGATGGCGTCCTGCTTGTCGTACAGCGGCAGCGCCGGGTGGTGCTTGGAGAAACCCTTGCGGTTGGCGTACTCGGCGTCCTGCTCCTGCAGGTGGCCGCTGTCGGGCAGCAGCAGGTGACACAGCGCCGCGGTGCCCGGCGTGCACCAGACCCGTCCGCCGTAGCCGTTTTTGATCAGCAGCGGCAGGTAGCCGCTGTGGTCGATGTGGGCGTGGCTGAGCAGCACCGCGTCCAGCGTGCCCGGCTCGAACGGCAGCGGCGCCCAGTTTTG
The DNA here is from genome assembly GCF_014359565.1 of Immundisolibacter sp. Classification (NCBI taxonomy): domain Bacteria; kingdom Pseudomonadati; phylum Pseudomonadota; class Gammaproteobacteria; order Immundisolibacterales; family Immundisolibacteraceae; genus Immundisolibacter; species Immundisolibacter sp. The sequence continues at coordinate 15,554 of NZ_JACIZD010000005.1, forward strand.
CAGGCGCAGATGCTTGTAGCCCTGGAACAGGCCGCAGTCGACCAGCAGCCGTCGGCCGGCGACTTCCAGCAGGTATTTCGAGCCGGTGACGGTGCCGGCGGCGCCAAGAAAGGTCAGATTCAAGGTTTCATTCCTGGTGGCAGTTTCAGGCGCCGGTCAGCAGCTCGTGCACGTAGGCCGCGACGCCCTGCTCCACCGGCATGAACGCGCCGTCGTAGCCGGCCCGGCGCAGGCCGGTCAGGTCGGCCTGGGTGTAGTTCTGGTAGCGCTCGGCAAGACCCGGTGGGAAGTCGATGTAGCGCACGGCGCCCGAGTCGACCAGCGCCGGCAGATCGAGCGCCGGCTCGCCGGCCGCGGCGCGGCAGGTGTTGATCACCGCCTGCGCCACGCGGTTGAAGCTGGCCGCCGCGCCGCTGCCCAGATTGAACACGCCGCTGGACTGCGGATGGTCCAGAAAATGCAGCACCACCCGCGCCACGTCCTGCACGGCCACGAAATCGCGCTGCTGCTCGCCATCGGCATACCCACCGCTGCCGCGGAACAGCTGCACGCAGGCACGCTCCGAGTACTGCACAAAGAACTGCCGCGCCACCGAGGCCATGCGGCCTTTGTGCGCTTCGCCCGGCCCGTAGACGTTGAAGTAGCGAAAGCCGATCGCCGGCGCCTGCAGGCGCGGCAGCTGCCGGCGCACGTAGTCGTCGAACAGCAGCTTGGAGTAACCGTAGACGTTCAGCGGGCGCTCGTATTCGGGCTGCTCGACAAAGACTTGGCTGGCGCCATAGACGGCGGCCGAGGACGCGTACAGCAAGGGCACACGGGCGGTCTGGCAGTGTTCGAACACGGCCTTCGAGTAGGCGTAGTTGTTGTCCATCATGTAGCGGCCGTTCAGCTCCAGGGTGTCCGAGCAGGCCCCCTGATGCAGCACGGCCGTCAGTTTTGGCAGCCCGCGCCCGGACTCGAGCAGGCGCAGGAATTCCCGCTTGTCCAGATAGTCGGCGATCGCGCAACCGACCAGATTGCGGAACTTGGCCGAGTTGGTCTCCAGGTTGTCCACCACCAGAATGTCGGTCACGCCGCGGGCGTTGAGCGCCCGCACCAGATTGCTGCCGACAAAGCCGGCACCGCCGGTTACCACGTACACGCTCAGTCCTCCTCGGCCAGTTCGGCGGCCACTTCCTGCGCCGTGGCGGTGGCGGTGCCCAGCTTGCCGACCACGATGCCGGCGGCCAGATTCGCCAGATGCACTGCCGCCGCATCACCCAGATCGGCGGCCAGCGCCAGTGCCAGCGCCGCCACCACCGTGTCGCCGGCGCCAGACACGTCGAACACCTCGCGCGCCCGGGCCGGGTCGTGCAGGGCCGGGGCGCCCTTGCGGAACAGGGTCATGCCCTGCTCGCTGCGCGTGACCAGCAGCCGTTCGATGCCCAGCCGGGCCAGCCAGTCGGCGGCCTTCTCATGCAGCTCATCCTCGCTGTGCCAGGGCCCGGCCACGGTGGCGAACTCGCCGCGATTGGGCGTCAGCAGGCTGGCGCCGGCGTAAGGCGCGTAGTCGTGGCCCTTGGGGTCGACGATCACCGGCCGGCCGCGCGCCTGCGCCAGGGCGATCAGCCGCGCCACCTCGGCCAGCGCGCCCTTGCCGTAGTCGGAGGCCACCACCACCTGCGCCCACTCCAGGGTATCCGCAAACACCGCTTGCAGGCCCGCTAGCGCCGCGGCGCCCGGACGGGCCTCGAAGTCGAGCCGGATCAGCTGCTGGCTGCGCGACAGCACGCGCAGCTTCAGCGTGGTCGGCAGCGCCGGATCGCGCAGCAGGCGGGCGTCGATGGTGCTGTCCGCCAGCAGGCTGTCGATGCGCTCTGCCGCCTCGTCCTGACCGGTAATCGCCAGCAGACGCGCCTGACCACCCAGCGCCACCACGTTGCGCGCCACGTTGGCGGCGCCGCCCAGGCGCTCCTCGCTGCCACCCACGGCCACCACGGGAACAGGCGCTTCCGGCGAGATGCGCTCCACCGCCCCGAACCAGTAGCGGTCCAGCATGGCGTCGCCGACCACCAGCACGCGCACGCCGGCCAGACGCGCCAGATGAGCCGGCAACAGGGCGCTGAGCACCGTTCAGGCTCCGTCGAGGCTGGCGGTGATGGCCTGCAAGGCTGCCAACGGATCCGCTGCGCCGGTTATCGGCCGTCCGATGACCAGATAGTCCGCGCCGGCCGCCAGCGCTGCGGCCGGCGCCAGGGTGCGCCGCTGGTCGTCGGGGGCGTCGGCGGGGCCGCGGATGCCGGGCGTGACGAGCCTGAAATCAGGCCCAAGCCCCGCCCGCAGCGGGGCAATCTCCAGCGGCGAGCAGACCACGCCGTCCAGGCCGGCATCGGCACAGCAGCGCGCCAGGCGCAGCACCTGCTCAGCCGGACTCGCCGCCACGCCGACGACGGTCAGCTCGGCCTGATCAAGACTGGTCAGTACCGTGACGCCCACCAGCAACGGGCGATGGCTGGCCGCGCCGACCGCCTCGGCCGCCGCTGCCAGCATGCGCGGGCCACCGCCGGCATGGACGTTGATCATCCACACGCCGAGCGCCGCCGCGCTGCGGCAGGCGCCGGCCACGGTGTTGGGAATGTCGTGGAACTTCAGATCCAGGAACACCTGAAAGCCGCGCTTTTGCAAAGCCTCCACCGCGGCCGGTCCGGCCGCGGTGAACAGCTCCATGCCGACCTTGAGCCGGCACAGCGTGGGGTCCAGTCGGTCCGCCAGCGCCACCGCCTGGCCAAGATCGGGCCGGTCGACGGCAACCACGATGCGGGGTGTAGACGCGGGGCGGATCATCGAGGCAAGGTCGTCTCGAGACATCGGATCACGGCTGCGGCGGCCGCGTGGCGGAGGGTGCCAGCGCCACCAGTTCCGCCTCCAGGCGCCGCAGCTGCGCACGCAGCCGGCGCAATTCGCGGCCATGCTGCCAGCGCCGCGGCAGCGCCGCCAGCCAGCCAATCGCCATGCCCACGCCGACCACGCCAAGCAGCAGATAGGCGAGGCGCAGTTCGCCGCTGCCGACGAGGTAATTGACGCTCACCGGCTGGGTGTTGACGCTGGCGAAAAGTCCGGCCAATACCGACACCATGAGCAGCGCCAGCAGTCGCAATGTGCGCATCAGGCCACCTCCGAAAACAAAAAACGGCATGGCCGCAGCCACGCCGTTCGTGTGAATCCGCGCCGGCACCGCCGGGTCTGCGCATGGCCCATGCCGGCCCAAGAATTCGATCGCACCGGCGGCAGCGGGCCGCCACCGATGCGACCGTGCCTGCTCAGTTGCCCCGATCGCCCAGGTGCTCCTTGAGCAGATCGCCCAGGCTGGTCGTGCCGGTGACGTTGGTGGAACGGTAATCCTCCACCGCCGCGGCTTCTTCCTTGAGCTCCTGCGCCCGGACGGACAGCTGGATGCTGCGCGTCTTGCTGTCGATGGCGATGATCATGGCCTCGACCTCATCGCCGACCTTGAGCACCTCGGTGGCATCCTTGGTCTTGTCCTGCGACGCATCGGAGCCCTTCATGGTGCCCTCGACGCCGGGCGCCAGCTCCAGCAGGACCAACTTCGGCTCGACCTGGGTCACCTTGGCGGTGACACGCGTGCCGCGCGGGTGCTGTTCCACGTAGTCGGTCCAGGCATCGCCCTCGACCTGCTTCATGCCCAGCGAAATACGCTCGCGCTCGGGGTCCACCAGCATGACCACGGCGTTGACCAGATCGCCCTTCTTGAGGTCGCGGATGGCTTCCTCGCCGGGCTTGTCCCAGGAGATGTCGGTCAGATGGACCAGGCCGTCGATGCCGCCGTCCAGTTCCACGAACACGCCAAAATCGGTGATCGACTTGATGCGCCCGCTGACCTTGTCACCCTTGCGGTGCAGGGCGGCGAATTCTTCCCAGGGGTTCATGCGGCACTGCTTCATGCCCAGCGAAATGCGCCGGCGCTCGCCGTCGACGTCCAGGATCATCACCTCGACCTGATCGCCCGGCTGCACCACCTTGGCCGGCTGCACGTTGCGGTTGGTCCAGTCCATCTCGGACATGTGCACCAGGCCCTCGACGCCGTCCTCGATCTCCACGAAGCAGCCGTAATCGGTGACGTTGGTGACCGTGCCGACCAGACGCGTGCCGACCGGATAACGGCGCGCGATATTGACCCACGGGTCTTCCTGCAGCTGCTTCAGACCCAGCGACACGCGCACGCGCTCGCGGTCGAATTTCAGGATCTTGACTTCCAGCTCGTCGCCTACCTTGACCACTTCGCTCGGGTGACGCACGCGCTTCCAGGCCATGTCGGTCACGTGCAGCAGGCCGTCGATGCCGCCCAGATCCACGAACGCACCGTAGTCGGTGAGGTTCTTGACGATGCCGTGCTTGATCTGGCCCTCTTCCAGGCTCTCGATCAGCGCACGGCGCTCCTCGACGTAGCTGTCTTCCAGCACCGCGCGGCGCGACACCACGACGTTGTTGCGCTTGCGGTCGAGCTTGATGCACTTGAACTCGATTTCGCGCCCTTCCAGGTGCGTCACATCGCGCACCGGGCGGATGTCGACCAGGGAGCCGGGCAGGAAGGCCCGCACGTCGCCGATCATGACCGTGAAGCCGCCCTTGACCTTGTCGGTGATGATGCCGGTGATCGGCTCGGACTTCTCGAACGCTTCCTCGAGCACGATCCACTGCTTGTTGAGGCGCGCTTCCTCACGCGACAGCACGGTCTCGCCGTAGCCGTCCTCGATGGCCTTCAGGGCCACCTCGACCACGTCGCCGATGGCGACCTCCAGCTCACCGCGCTCGTTGCGGAATTCCTGGACCGGGATCAGCGCCTCGGACTTCAGGCCGGCGTTGACGGTGACGAAGTTGTTGTCCATGTCGACAACAGTGGCGCGGACGATGGAGCCCGGCTGCAATTTCCTGTTCGACAGGCTTTCTTCCAGCAGGGCGGCGAACGATTCGGTCATGGGTAGTGGCTAACGGTGAGCGGCTTCCGCGATCCGCATTGATTGAAAAACTGCGCTGCCCGCGGGGCTTTCGCCGCGAAACGGAAACGCCGGCCGCGCCCGAACCCTTACGGGACCGGGTCGGTGCCGACCGTCAGACCGCGCTCCTGGCAGTGCCCGGCAATCCGGGCACACACTTCATCCGCCGTCAGGTCGCTGCTGTCGATGAGGACCGCATCGTCCGCCGGGCGCAGCGGGGCAGTGGTACGCGAAGCATCCCGCGCGTCACGCCGCCGCAAATCATCCAAAATGGCGGCAAGACTAGCATCGACGCCGGCCGCGCTCAACTGCAGCCAGCGCCGCCGGGCACGCTGCTCGGCGCTGGCGGTCAGAAAAATCTTCAGCGGCGCCTGCGGAAACACCACCGTGCCCATGTCGCGGCCTTCTGCCACCAGACCCGGCGGACGGGCAAAGGCGCGCTGCAAGGGCAGCAATGCGGTGCGCAGCCCGGCGTGCACCGCCAGGCGCGACGCCGCCCGGGCGCAGGCCTCTTCCCGAATGGCGGCGGTCACGTCGACATCATCCAGCAGCACCTGCAGCGTGTCGGCGTGCAAGCGAAATTCGATTCGCAGGCCAGGCACGCGCCGCGCCAGCGCGTCGCCATCGTCGAGGTCGATTCCGTCCCGCGCGGCGGCCACGGCCACCAGCCGATACAGGGCACCGCTGTCCAGGTAATGCCACCCCAGCCGGCGCGCCAGCAGCAGGCTGACCGTGCCCTTGCCGGCGCCGCCCGGTCCATCGATGGTGACGACTGGCGCCTCGCTCATGCGGCCTCGATGGCCAGGCCGAGGCCGCGCATGATTTCGGCGTAGCCGGGAAACGAGGTGCCGACGTTCACGCAGTCACGAATCCGCACCGGCGCATCGGCGCGCAGCGCGGCCAGGCTGAAGGCCATCGCGATGCGGTGATCGCCATGGCTTTCCACCACCCCACCGCGAAACCGCCCGCCCTGGATGCGCAGGCCGTCCGGCAGCGTTTCGACCGCAATGCCAAGCGCCGTGAGTCCGTTCGCGATGGCGGCGATGCGGTCGCTTTCCTTGACCCGCAGTTCCTGCGCGCCCGTGATCAGCGTTTCGCCCTGTGCGCAGGCGGCGGCCACGGCAATGGCGGGGAATTCGTCGATGGCCAGCGGCACCAGCTCCGGTGACACGGCAATGCCGCGCAGACGGCTGGGCCGCACGCGGATGTCGGCCACCGGCTCGCTGCCGGCCTCGCGCAAATTCAGCAACTCGATGTCACCGCCCATGGCACGCAGGATGTCCAGAATGCCGGTGCGGGTCGGGTTGATGCCGACGTTTTCGATCAGCAGCTCGCCCTGCCCGGCGATCAGCGCCGCCACCAGCGGAAACGCGGCCGAGGAGATGTCGCCCGGTATGGCGAACGAGGTGGCCCGCAGCGGCGTGTCGCCGCCATCGATGCACACCCGCGCGCCGTCCCGCTGCAGCGGCCGGCCGAAGGCGGCCAGCATGCGCTCGGTGTGGTCCCTGGTCGGCGCCGGCTCGGTCACGCAGGTGCGTCCCTGGGCATACAGGCCGGCCAGCAGCAGGCAGGATTTGACCTGTGCGCTGGCCATCGGCAGTACATAGTCGATGCCCCGCAATTGGGCGGTCGGCCGCAACACCAGCGGCGGCGTGTCGCCCTCGGCGGCGCCTATATCGGCACCCATCTGACGCAGCGGCGCGATGACGCGGCGCATCGGCCGGCGCGACAGGGATTCGTCACCGATCAGCGTCACGCCGAAACGCTGCCCGGCCAGGAGACCGGCCAGCAGGCGCATGCCGGTGCCGGCGTTGCCCATGTCGAGCGGTCCTGATGGTGCCCGCAGGCCATGCAGGCCAACGCCCTGCACCGTGACTTCACCGTCATACGGACCGTCGATGCGTACGCCCATGGCGCGAAACGCCGCCGCCGTGGCCAGCGTGTCCGCACCGGCCAGAAAGCCCGTAAAGCGGCTCTCGCCCTCGGCCAGCGCTGCCAGCATGACGGCCCGGTGCGAGATCGACTTGTCGCCCGGAACGCGGCAACGACCACTGATCTGCCCGCCCGACCTAACACGAAAGTCCATGCTGGAACCTCAGGCCGGCGGCAGACGGTGATAGGCGGCCTGGGACGCCGCGAACAGCTTTTCGAGCCGCGCCGCGTCGCCGGCATCCACCGCCGCCGCCAGCTCGCCCAGGCGCTCCATGTAGCGGCGCAGGGTCAGACTCAGCTGCGCCTGATTGGCCAGGGACACGTCCCGCCACATCACAGGATCGCTGCCGGCCAGGCGCGTCATGCTGCGAAAGCCGCTGCCGACCAGCGGGGCGAGCGCGCCGGGCGTTTCGGCAAACTGCCCCATCAGCGTGTAGGCCAGCATCTGCGGCAGATGGCTGGTCAGCGCCAGCGCGGCGTCGTGCTGCTCGGGCGTCATGCTCAGCACCCGGGCGCCGACTTCCTGCCACAGGGCGGTCACGCGCGCGGTGGCGGCTGGATCGGTGTCCGCGGTTGGCGTCAGCACCACCGTGCGCCCGGCAAACATCCCCTCCAGGCTGGCGGCAAAGCCACTGTGCTCGGTGCCGGCAATCGGATGAGCGGGCACGAAATGGGCCGGCAATTGGCCGCACAGGGCCTTCAGATCACGCACCACCGAGCATTTGGTGCTGCCGACGTCCGTGACCACGGCGTCGGCCGCCAGGTGCGGGTGGATAAGGGCATAGACCTCGCGTGTACCTCCGACCGGCACGCCGAGCACGACGATGTCGGCGCTCGCCACGGCAGCCTGCCAATCAGCTTCCACGGCATCGACGATGCCAAGCCCGACGGCCGGCGCGAGGCGCGCGGCATCCCGGCCACAGGCCGTCACCCGATGCCCGCAACGGCGCAGATCCCGCGCCAGCGAGCCGCCGATCAGGCCAAGTCCGATGACGACGACGTGCGCCATCAGCCGGCCAGCGCCTGCGGCAGGGCGGCGAGCAGGCGCTGCATCTGCGCCGGCGTGCCGATGGTGATGCGCAGATGATTCGGCATGCCGTAGGGCGCCAAGGGACGCACGATGACGCCGCGCCGCAGCAGGGCCTCGTACACCGGACCGGCCGGGCGGCCGACATCGACGGCGATGAAGTTGCCGACCGACGGAATGTAGGCCAGCCCCAGCCGCTGGCAGGCTGCGGCCAGCAGGGCCAGGCCCTGCGCGTTCAGCTCCCGGGCGCGGCGCACGTGCTCCTCATCGGCCAGTGCCGCCTCGCCGGCCGCCAGGGCCAGGTTGTTGACGGTGAACGGCTCGCGCAGGCGATTGAGCAGGTCTGCCATCGGGGCGCTGGCCACGCCATAGCCCAGGCGCAGCCCGGCCAGGCCGTAAATCTTCGAGAAGGTGCGCGACACCAGCAGGTTCGGGAACTGTGCCAGCCAGGCCAGACCATTCGGGTAATCCGGCTCGCTGACGTACTCGCAATAGGCCTCGTCCAGCACCACCACGACGTGCGGCGGCAAGGATTCCAGAAACGCCCGCAGCTCGGCGGCCCGGTGCCAGGTGCCGGTAGGGTTGTTCGGGTTGGCCAGGAAAATCACCCGCGTGCGCGGCGTGACCGCCGCGCGCATGGCCGGCAGATCGGCGCCCCAGTCGCGCGCCGGCACCGTGACCACGCGGCCGCCGGCACTGACCGACACGGTGGTGAAGATGGCGAACGCGTACTGCGCCAGCACCACCTCGTCGCCTGGATTCAGGAAAGCCCGCGCCACCAGCTGCAGGATTTCATTGGAACCGTTGCCCAGCACCAACTGGCCGGGCTCGACCGCCAGCGCCGCCGCCAGGGCCTGCTTCAGGGCAAAGCCGTGGCTGTCCGGGTACAGCGCGACCTCGTCCAGAGCCTGGCGCGCCGCGGCCAGACCCAGCGGGCTCGGGCCGAGCGGGTTCTCGTTCGAGGCCAGCTTGATGGCGTCGCGGATACCGTACTCGCGCTCCAGCTCGCTCAACGGCTTGCCCGGCTGGTAGGGCTGGAAGGCGCGCACGCCGGGCGTGGCCAGATCACGGATGGAAAGGCTCATGGCGTATCTCCGGTCGCCCGCGGGTAGGCGCCCAACACCTTGCACAGGGCGGTCACCTCGCGCAGTTCGGTCAATGCCTGCTGCACCGGCGCGTCCTGCACATGGCCCTCGATGTCGATGAAGAACACGTACTGCCAGCGGCCGGTGCGGGCCGGACGCGATTCGATGCGGGTCATGGAGATGCCGTGCCGGCGCAGCGGTTCGAGCAGGCTGGCGAGCGCGCCCGGCCGGTTGCCGGTGGACAGCAGCAGCGAGGTCTTGTCGCGTCCCGATGGCTGCGTGTCGTGCCGGCCGATGACCAGAAAACGCGTGGTGTTGCCCGGCTCGTCCTCGATATTGGCGGCCAGGCGCGTGAGCTCGTACAGGCGCCCGGCCGACTCGCCGGCAATGGCGGCGGCGCCGGCTTCGCTGGCCGCGCGCCGGGCCGCTTCGGCGTTGCTGCTGACCGCCGCGCAGGCCACGCCCGGCAGGTGCCCGGCCAGCCAGCGCCGGCACTGCGCCAGCGACTGGGCGTGCGAATAGATTTGTTTCACGCCGGCCAGGTCGGGCGCCTTGCTCAGCAGCTGCTGATGCACGGCCAGCTCCACCTCGCCGCAGATGGTCAGCGGCGTGCTCAGGAACATGTCCAGCGTGTGCGTGACCGCGCCCTCGGTGGAGTTCTCGATCGGCACCACGCCATAGTCGGCAGCGCCGGCGTCGACCTCGCGAAACACCTGTTCGATGGTGGTCTGCGGCAGGCTGCTGATGGCCTGCCCGAAGTGCTTGTGCGTGGCGTCCTGCGAGAAGGTCCCCGGCGGACCCAGATACGCCACCGTGAGCGGCCGCTCCAGGGCCAGGCAGGCCGACATGATTTCCCGAAAGATGTGCGCGACTGCCTCGTCCGGCAACGGCCCGGGATTGGCAGCGGCCACCTGGCGCAGCACCTGCGCCTCGCGCTCCGGACGGTAGAAGACCGTCTCGCCGGCAGCCTGCTTGACCTCGGCCACCTGCTGCGCGCAGGCCGCCCGCTCGGACAGCAGGCGCAGCAGCTCACCGTCGATCGTGTCGATACGGTGCCGAATCTGGGCCAGCTTGCCGTCCTGCGTCATGCCTCCTCCGTCCGCCTGGCGCCGGTCAGGGACAGCGCACCGCCAGCACGCCCGCGATGGCGCGGATCTTCGCCAGCAGTTCGGCCGGCAGCGGGCGATCCACGTCCACCAGCGTGTAGGCGAGCTCGCCCTTGGACTTGTTGATCATGTCGACGATGTTCAGCTTGGCCTCGGCCAGCGCAGTGGTGATCTGGCCGACCATGTTGGGCACGTTGGCGTTGACCACCGACAGGCGCACCGCACCCTCGGCGCGCGGCATGACCACCCACGGGAAATTGACCGCGTTGGTGATGTTGCCGTTCTCGATGTAGTCGCGCACCTGATCGGCCACCATCACGGCGCAGTTCTCCTCCGCCTCGGCAGTGGAGGCGCCCAGGTGCGGCAGGGCAATGACGCGCGGGTGGCCGATCAGCCCCGGCTTGGGGAAATCGCTCACGTAGTAATGCACCTGCCCGGTCTCCAGCGCGGCGGCCACGGCGTCGGTGTCGACGATGCCGGCGCGGGCGAAGTTCAGCACCGTCAGGCCGGGACGGGCCAGGCGCAGCGTGTCGGCGTTGGCCAGGCCGCGGGTGTGATCGTTCAGCGGCACATGGAAGGTGATGAAATCGGCCTGCGCGAACACCGCCTCGACGCTCGGCGCCCGCTGCACCTGCGACGACAGCTGCCAGGCGCCCTCGACCGTGATGCCCGGGTCGTAGCCGACCACTTTCATGCCCAGCCCCAGGGCGGCGTTGGCCACCAGCCGGCCGATGGCGCCCAGGCCCACCACGCCCAGCGTGCGGCCCGGCAGCTCGAAGCCGGCGAACTGTTTCTTGCCGGCCTCGACCGCGTGCTCCACGGTCTGCGCGTCGCCTTCCAGCGCCTGCGTGTAGGCCCAGGCCTGGCAGATGTTGCGCGCCGCCAGCAGCAGGCCGGCAATCACCAGCTCCTTGACCGCATTGGCGTTGGCGCCCGGCGTGTTGAACACCGGAATGCCGCGCGCCGACAGCGCTGCCACCGGGATGTTGTTCACGCCGGCGCCGGCCCGACCCACGGCCAGCAGCGAGGCCGGCAGGTCCATGCTGTGCAGGTCAGCCGAGCGCAGCAGGATGATGTCCGGATCGGCCAGGTCCTTGCCGATCTGGAAGCGGTCGGCCGGCAGACGCGACAGGCCGACCTTGGAGATGTTGTTCAGCGCGAGTACGCGGTACATGGCGGTATTCCTGCGAAGTGATGTGGCCGTCAGCCGTGGCGGCGCTCGAAGTCGATCATGAAATCGACCAGCGCCTGCACGCCGGCCAGCGGCATGGCGTTGTAGATGCTCGCACGCATGCCGCCGACGCTGCGGTGGCCTTTCAGCTGCACCAGGCCGGCTTTCTTCGCCTCGGCCAGGAACGGCGCATCGAGCTCGGCATTGGCCAGCGTGAACGGCACGTTCATGCGCGAGCGGCTGGCCGGCTCGGTGGGGCAGTTGTAGAAGCCGCTGCGATCGAGCAGGTCGTAGAGCAGGCTGGCCTTCTCTACGTTGGCCCGCTCCACCGCCGCCAGCCCGCCCTGTGCCAGCAGGTGCTTGAACACCAGGCCGGACACGTAGATGGCAAACGTCGGCGGCGTGTTGTAGGCGGAGTCGTTTTCGGCATGGATGGCGTAGTCGAGCATGGTCGGCGCACCCTCGCGGCAGCGGCCGATCAGGTCATCGCGCACGATCACCAGCGTCAGACCGGCCGGGCCGACGTTCTTCTGCGCCCCGGCATAGATCAGCCCGTAGCGACTGACGTCCACCGGCCGCGACAGGATGTGGCTGGAGGCATCCGACACCAGCGGCACTGAACCTGTGTCCGGCGTGTAGTGGTACTCGGTGCCAAAGATGGTGTTGTTGCCGGTGATGTGCACGTAGGCGGCGGCCGGGTCGAGCTTGAGCTCGCTTTGGCCCGGGATGCGGTTGAAGTTGGTCTCGGCACTGCTCGCCGCGATGTTGACCGTGCCGTAGCGCTTGGCCTCGGCGGCGGCTTTCTTGGCCCAGGAGCCGGTCAGCACGTAGTCGGCCTTGCCGCCCGCCGGCAGCAGGTTCAGCGGCAGCATCGAGAACTGCAAGCTAGCGCCGCCCTGCAGGAACAGCACCTTGTAGTTGGCCGGGATGCCCATGAGCGCGCGCAGGTCGGCCTCGGCCTCGGCCTGGATGGCCATGAATTCCTTGCCGCGGTGGCTCATTTCCATCACCGACATGCCGCAGCCGTGCCAGTCGAGCAGCTCATCCCGCACCTGCGCCAGCACCGGCTCGGGCAATACCGCCGGGCCGGCGCTGAAGTTGTATACGCGTGCCATCGTTGTCTCCGTGTCTGGGCCGCCGCGCGGGGCGGCGGCCGTCTGCGTCATGCGTCGGGCGAAACGTCGTCCGGGTTGGTGTCGCCGGGCCGCTCGGCCGGGTCGGCTGCGGTCCGATCGGTCGCGGCGTCATCACCGTCGATCGGCTCGCCTTCGGACTCTTCATCCTCGGGTGCCACCACCGCCAGACCGGCCAGCAGCTCGCCCTCACCCACACCCATCAGCTTCACGCCCTGGGTGTTTCGGCCCAGCAGGGAAATGCTCGCCACCGTGGTGCGGATGGCCGTGCCGGCGTTGGTGACCAGCATCACCTGTTCGGACTCGACCGCCTGCACCGCGCCCACCACCGGGCCATTGCGGGCGCTGGTCTGGATGGAAATCACGCCCATGCCGCCGCGGCCGCGGACCGGGTAATCGGCCAGCGGCGTGCGCTTGCCGTAGCCGTTGGCGGTGACGGTCAGGATATCGCCCTGGGGCTGCGCCACCACCATGCCGATCAGGTTCTGGTCCTGGTGCAGACGCATGCCGCGCACACCGCGCGCATCGCGGCCCATGGGGCGCACGTCGCGCTCGTCGAAACGCAGCACCTTGCCGTCGTCGGTGAACAGCAGCACATGATCGCTGCCGCTGGTGAGCGCCACCGCCACCAGGGCGTCGCCGTCCACGATGTCCAGCGCGATGATGCCGGCGCTGCGCGGGCGGGAGTAATTGGCCAGCGCGGTTTTCTTGATCAGGCCGCGGCGCGAGGCGAACACCACGAAACGCTCGGCGTCGAACTCGCGCACCGGCAGCACGGCGCTGATGCGCTCGCCCTCGCCCAGCGGCAGCAGGTTCACGATCGGCCGCCCGCGGCTGCCGGAGCCGGCCAGCGGCAGCTCGTAGACCTTCAGCCAGTACACCTTGCCGGCGTTCGAGAAGCACAGCAGCGTGTCGTGGCTGTTGGCCACGAACAGGCGCTCGATGAAGTCCTCTTCCTTGACCCGCGCCGCCGAGCGGCCGCGCCCGCCGCGGTGCTGCGAGCGGTACTCGCTGACCCGCTGCGACTTGCAGTAGCCCTGGTGCGAGAAGGTCACCACCAGGTCCTGCTGCGCGATCAGGTCCTCGGATGTCAGGTCCAGGCGGTCGACCATGATCGTCGTGCGCCGCTTGTCGCCGTACTGGTCGCGGATTTCCAGCAGCTCGCGGCGGATCTCGGCCAGCAGGCGCGTGTCGCTGCCCAGGATGTCCAGCAGGTCGGCGATCTGCACCGTCAGCTCGCCGTACTCGTCGACGATCTTGTCCCGTTCCAGCCCCGTCAGGCGCTGCAGACGCATGTCCAGGATGGCCTGCACCTGGCGATCGCTCAGGTAATAGGCGCCATCGATCAGGCCACGGCCGGTCTCGGTCGGGCGCTGCGCGTCCACGCCCAGGGCGCGGGTCAGCATCTCGCCCACGAAACCGGGCGCGAAGCCCTCGGCGGTCAGCTTGGCGCGGGCTTCGTCCGTGGTCTGCGAGCCGCGGATCAGGGCGATCACGCGCTCGATGTTGGCCAGCGCGACAGCCAGGCCTTCCAGGATGTGCAACCGGTCGCGCGCCTTGCGCAGCGCAAACAGTGTGCGCCGGCTGACCACCTCGCGGCGGTGGCGGATGAAGGCTTCGAGCACCTCGTGCAGCGTCAGCTGGCGCGGCTGGCCGTCGACCAGTGCCACCATGTTGATGCCGAACACGGCCTGCAGCTGCGTCTGCTGGTACAGGTGATTGAGCACCACCTCCGGCACCTCGCCGCGGCGCAGCTCGATCACCGCCCGCATGCCGTCCTTGTCGGACTCGTCGCGGATCTCGGTAATGCCCTCGATGCGCTTTTCCTTGACCAGCTCGGCGACTTTTTCCAGCAGATGCGCCTTGTTGACCTGATACGGCAGCTCGAAGATGACCAGGCTCGCCTTGCCGGTCTTCTTGTCCTCCTCGATCTCGACCCGGGCGCGCAGGTAGATCTTGCCGCGGCCGGTGGCGTAGGCCTCGCGGATGCCGGCGGCGCCGTTGATGCTGGCGGCGGTCGGGAAATCCGGCCCCGGCAGGTGCACCATCAGGCCGTCGAGGTCGATGTCCGGGTCGTCGATCAGCGCCACGCAGGCGTTGACCACCTCGACCAGGTTGTGCGGCGGGATGTTGGTGGCCATGCCCACGGCAATGCCAGTGGAGCCGTTGACCAGCAGGTTCGGCAGGCGCGACGGCAGCACCGCCGGTTCGCGTTCCTTGCCGTCGTAATTGGGCACGAAATCGACCGTGTCCATGTCGATGTCGGCCAGCAGCTCGCTGGCGATCCGCGACAGGCGCGATTCGGTGTAGCGCATGGCGGCCGGCGAGTCGCCGTCCACCGAGCCGAAGTTGCCCTGGCCGTCGATCAGCGGGTAGCGCAGCGAGAACGGCTGCGCCATGCGCACCAGCGTGTCGTAGATGGCCGAGTCGCCGTGCGGGTGGTACTTACCCATCACCTCGCCGACCACGCGCGCCGACTTCACGTGCGCGCGGTTCCAGTGGTGGCCGGATTCGTGCATGGCATACAGCACGCGCCGGTGCACCGGCTTGAGACCATCCTTCACGTCCGGCAGGGCGCGCCCGACGATGACGCTCATGGAGTAGTCGAGGTAGGAGCGCTTGAGCTCGTCCTCGATGTTCGCGGCAATAACTTCGCGGGCGAACTCGGTCATGCTGTCGCCAAATTAAGGAATGTGGGTATGGATTCGGGGGCGCCTGGGCCGCCACAAACGACGCTCGCGCGGACCCCGCCAGCAGGCTCGGACGCGCGGCATAAATCGCTCCGGTGCGGCGCGAAGTCTAGCACAGGGGGCCTGCCGTCCCGACTCGCCACGGCCGGGACAAACCCGCTGCGTTGTCGCAGGCGCTTGCCCGAACTTGTGCCCGGTTACCGCACCGGGGCGGTCGATACCACCCGGCCGGGGCCGCCGCGCCCGGTAGAATTCCGGCCTCGCGAAGTCACCCATTTCAATACGGAGTCAGGCAATGTCCTTTCGCATCGAGCGCGACACCATGGGCGAGCTGGAAGTCCCGGCCGACCGCTACTGGGGCGCGCAAACCGCCCGCAGCCTGAAGTTCTTCGCCATCGGCGGCGAGCGCGAGCGCATGCCACTGGAAGTGATCCACGCCTTTGGCGTGCTGAAACAGGCCGCTGCGCTGACCAACGCCGATCTTGGCCTGATGCCGCAGGACAAAGCCGACCTGATCGCCCGCGCGGCGGCCGAAGTGGCCGACGGCAAGCTCGACGACCACTTCCCGCTGGCGGTGTGGCAGACCGGCTCCGGCACCCAGAGCAACATGAACGTGAACGAGGTGATCGCCAACCGCGCCATCGAAATGGCCGGCGGCGAACTGGGCTCCAAAAAGCCCGTCCACCCGAACGACGACGTCAACAAGAGCCAGTCCTCGAACGACACCTTCCCCACTGCCATGCACATCGCCGCCGCGCGCGAGGTGCACGACGCGCTGCTGCCGGCCCTGCGCCACCTGCGCGACGTGCTGGCCAGAAAAGCTGCCCAGTTCGAGTCCATCATCAAGGTCGGCCGCACCCACATGATGGACGCCGTGCCGCTGACCCTGGGCCAGGAATTCAGCGGCTACGTGCACCAGCTGAACGACGTCATCGACGCCGTGGACAGTGCCCTGCCGCGCCTGTACCAACTGGCCATCGGCGGCACCGCGGTCGGCACTGGTCTCAATACCCATCCGCGGTTTGCCGATGCGGTGGCCGACCGCATCGCGGAACTGACCGCGCTGCCCTTCATCACCGCGCCGAACAAGTTCGCGGCGCTGGCCGCGCACGACGCCATCGTGTGGATGAGCGGCGCGCTCAAGACCGCCGCCGCCGCGTGCATGAAGATCGCCAACGACTTCCGCCTGCTGGGCTCCGGCCCGCGCTGCGGCATCGGCGAGCTGTACCTGCCGGAGAACGAACCGGGCAGCTCGATCATGCCCGGCAAGGTCAACCCGACGCAGTCCGAGGCGCTGACCATGGTGGCCGCGCAGGTGTTCGGCAACGACGTCGCCATCAACTTCGGTGGCGCCAGCGGGCACCTGGAACTGAATGTCTTCAAGCCGCTGCTGATCAGGAACCTGTTGCAATCGGTCCGCCTGCTGACCGACGCCAGCCGTTCCTTTGCCGACCACTGCGCCGCCGGCACGGTGGCCAACGAGGCACAGATCGCCCAGTACCTGGACCGCAACCTGATGCTGGTGACGGCACTGAATCCGCACATCGGCTACGACAATGCCGCCAAGGCAGCCAAGAAGGCGCACCACGAGAACCTGACGCTCAAGGAATCCGTGGTCGCACTCGGCCTGCTCAGCCCCGAGGATTTCGACCGCCTGATCCGCCCGGCGGACATGCTGGGGCCGGGCTGAGCCCGACGCCGTTCGCGGCGGCGCCGTACCCGTGCGCAAAGTGATGTAACGCGGCAGGCGGATCACGCTCAGCGCCAGGGAACCCCAATAAACGAATCGGCGTCGAGGTACGATTCAGCTACTGAAACTGGGGGCGATGCGGATGACGCAAGCAACGCTTGAGGTGCTGGCGTTTGCGACCAAGAAAAAGGCGGATTTGGCGCGAAGCCTTCCTCGCCGAGATGGAGTGCGTGGTGTACTGAGCTGCGTTGGAGGCGGTCATCGAGCCGCATTACCCGAAGGCTGGCCGCCGTGGCACCCAGCCCGAAGCGCTGGGTGCGATGCTGCGCATCTACCTCATGCAGCAGGGGCACGCGCGCTCTCCGGCGCGGGCATGGAGGACGCGCTATACAAGATCGAGTCCATGCGCCGCCTCGCCGGTCTGGAGTTGATCTACAGCGTGCTCGAAGACTGCGGACTGCTGCTCAAGGGCGGCACGATGGTCGATGCGACCATCATCCATGCCCCGACGTCGACGAAGAACAGGCCAAAGCGCGAAACCTCAAGATACTCCAGACCGAGAAGGGCAACCAGTGGTACTTCGGCATGAATATCCACATCGGGGCCGACGTCGACAGCGGTCTGACGCACGCCGTGTCGGTAACCCCGGCCCATGCGCCGGGCATCAGCCAACTGCCGGACCTGCTGCGGGAGGGCGACCGGACCGAGTTCGGTGACAAGAAGGGCTACGTGAACTACCGGATCAAGCGGGCGGCCCACCGGCCCGGCGCCTGCTGGGCGGTGGCCCTGAAGGCGAGTACGCGGCGCCCGCTGACGGCGGCCAACAAGCGCACCCACCGGCGCCGGTCGCGTATGCGCAATCAGGCGGAGCACCTCCTTCGGGCACTCAAATGCCCGCTTGGCTACGTCCGGGTGCGCTACAAGGGTTCTGTCAAGAGCGTCGTCCAGGTCTGCACGCTGATCAATCCGGCGAACCTGCACCTGATGCGCAAGCGGATGCTGGCATGACCGGTATAGATCCACCCCAGTGCCCCCCGCAAACAAGGCGCCCAGCCCCCAAAGGGCCATCCGGGGCACCTCGATTCGCGCCAATCCGCAAAAACCCCAGCTCGCGGGAGCGGGGGGAATTACACGATTTGTCAGAGGGTCCGTACCTACAGGAGTGAAATGGCATGAACTACAAAAAGCTCAGCCTGATTCTGATATCGGGAGGCGCGGCAATCGTCGTGCTGTCGGTGGTGTGGTTTCTGGCGGCGTACGCGGAGGCGATGGACAGCATCGGCCGGTTTGGCGGAAAAGACATGGCCGCCAAAATGATGGCCTGCCTGTATTCTTCCCCCGCCATCTGCCAGGGGGCTGGCATTTTCAGCGATACTCCGTTGTATAGCCCCGTCGGGTTCTGGATCGGCGTCATCGCCCTGCTCGCCGGCATCGCGGTCCGGTTTGCGACCACGAGTAGTGCTGCGCCGGGCAAATCCGTGTCAGCCGGCACCGCAGAGAACCTCGTGTCCGGCGGAATCCTGACATTCATCCCCCCGGACCAGTACGCCCGGTACAGTTACATCCTGACGCTGAGCGGCGCCGTGGGCGGCTTGATCCTGATGCCCCTGGGAATCGTTGCACTGGCCGGCTGCGTGCTGGCCCTGCTTGGGCTCACCGCGTACCGACCTCGCCTGAACGCCCTAACCATTCCCCACCTCGGCCTGATCTGCCTGATTGTCGCAGCGGCTGCGCTGCTCCTGTTTGTCACCCGGGGCACGTTCCTGTTTCTGCTCGCGGCGCTGGCGCAGATCGCCTGCCTGTACGTGGGCTTCAACAGCTATCGGCATGGCCGAGTGATCACTGCGCAGAATCTTAAAGAGGAGGTTCTGATGGCCCTGAAACCGGGAACGTCTCCGCCCTCCGATCATGAACAGCCCTGACTACCTGAACCGGATGGAGTGAACCCATGCGCAGAAACCTGTTCAACCTCAAGCGCGGGCTGTCCCTGCTGCCGGTGCTGTTGCTCACCGCGTGTGGCCGCGACTTCCAACCGGGCGCATACGTGGACCCGCAGTACGGCACTACCTACGAATTCGGCGAGGACGGTCGGGGCAAGCTGATCGGCGGTGTGCCCGGCACCCCCAGCTTCACCTACCAGGTCAGTGCCGACGCGGTGACCACCTCCGGTGCGGTCAACCTGACCCTGAAACGTATCAATGACAAGACCCTGGAGCGTCCCGATGGCACGCGGTTGGTACTGCGCGACGATGGACGGCAATAGAGAGGTGCACGCCATGATGACGGTCGTTTCCCGTTTCATTCGAGGGCTTGCGCTGGCGCTGCTCGCCCTGAGCGGCCCGGCCGCCGCCGAGGAAAGCGAAAGCCCATTCGACATCCTGGGGTTTCGCCTGGGCATGACCCCCGAACAAGTGGCCTCCGTGTTTCGTCAGCTCAATCCCGACATGGACCTGAAAACCGATCATCGCCATTTCCGGTACTCCGACGGCCTGGCCGATCACCAGACCGAGTCCTTCGTGGGCAGGCTCAGTGGCAACATCCGCCTGGACGGCAAGACGAAATCCACGCTTTATGTTGCAGTCGAGTTTTCTCCGCCGCCCGAAGGCGGCAGGGCGGTGCAGATCGTGCGCAGCGACAGCAACATCGTCAACCCGGTCACATTGGCCGAATACCGCGACGCGCTGATCGCCAAATACGGCCCTCCCAGTGCCGAGCGATACGGCTTGCAGTGGCACTTCCCGGCTGACCGGACGCTTTGCTCAAACAGTGCGAACGGTCCGGTCGCGGGTCAACTGGGCACCCTCGCGCAGGGTCGCGACCGCGCGCAGAAACTCGCCGATCCTTCCCAGTGCGCGTCGTACCTGAGCTTCCGGATGACGGGCGACCCGGTAACCGATGTCTACGCCAGGCTGATAGACGTCGAGCATGCCATCCGTAGCCAGCTCGCGGCCAATGCCTGGGTGGCCCGCCAGCAGGCCGAAGCGGTCGAGGCACGAAAGGCCAAGGGCAAGGGCCCGGAGCTGTAACGCCATGAGAAGCGCGCTTCTGTTGGCCAGCCTGCTCGCAACCAGTGCGGCTCATGCCGGGGAACCTATTCCGCCCGCCATCGAAGCACTGCTCGAACAGACGGCCGAGCGACGCAGTGCACTGGTCGCTCACGAGGGGAAGGGCTTTTCCTACCGCAGCTACGGCAGCAATGAACTGCTGTACGCCGTCGGCGATCTCGATGGTGACGGACGCCCGGAAATCGCCGCCCGTCTAGTGTATTTCATGGGTGTCGGCTCCTACGACCTCGTCGACATCTTTGCCGATCGCGGCAACGGCTACGAGCAGGTGGACTTCATCAATCTGTACAACGTGGGCCTTGAAGATAAGGTGGAATCCCTGGCGATCCGCAACGGCCTGCTGCATATCGAAACGGTTGGCAGGGAAAGAGGCACCAAGGTCAGCAAATCCGGCGCGTTTCCCTGGCCCGCACCGGAATCGATCAACAGAAAGTGACGCGGCAGCGTATAGGCCGAACAAAGGATCTCTTTGCGGTGGGCAGCCGTATCTCAGCTCAGGTCGTCAGCCCGCGGGCGTAAGCGCAGCGCATTGCACCGTATGACGGCTCTATTCGATGCAATGCGGCTTCGCCTTGTTGCACCCTTGTATTAACCCTTCGTTTGAAGGTGGTTGGGATGAGCCTGCGAAACCAACAGCTCACGACATATCGTTACAAGCGAAACAATGGAAAAGAAAAGCGATATCGGCGTGCTGATGCAAAAGGCGGCACTTGCTTCTTCACCGTGAATATTGCGTAACTTCGACTTCGCTTGCTGGCGGACTATGTGGCGATTGTGTTGGCGAAGGTCAAGCATGTGTTTCGCCATCTGAAGATTCGTTTCGGCTACGCCAGGGTGCGCTACCGGGAGGCTGGCGAACAATTTGAGTCGCTTCGTGTGCCTGGCGGCGCTGTCGAAGGTGCTCGCGGGCGACGCGTACGTGCACCGTCAGGGCAAGGGGCGCCCTGAACAGGAAAAAGCCCGGAAAACAGAGCCGAATCAAGGACGAATGAGTGGAATCGTGCGAAAAATCACTTTCCAGGAAGCGAAATATGCGACGGGCTGCGCTTCGTGCAGAGGTGCCTTAAGGATTTGTTAAGCATATTGTGGCGTACTTTCCGTTGAGCGCAGAGGGCTGGCCCCTGATTGATTTGAGCGTTGGAAATTAGCGAGAGTATCTTGATATGAAAGAGCGCAGGATCGTATCCGGAATCCGCCGACTTGGCTTTTTGCTATTGGGCATCACCGCGGGGGCGCAGGCTTTCGAGCCGTTGCCGGAAAAACCCATTGCACCGGCCACGAACCCAACCACACCGGCCAAGGTGGCCCTGGGCAAGGCGCTGTATTTCGATCCGCGCCTGAGTGTGGACGGCTCGGTGTCCTGCAACTCCTGCCACAACGTGATGGGGGGCGGCGAAGATGGCCGACCATTCTCCATGGGGGTGCGTGGGCAATTGGGCGGCCGCTCATCGCCCACGGTTTGGAATGCCGCTTTCCTGTCGGTGCAGTTCTGGGATGGACGCGCGCCCAGCCTGGAGGAACAGGCCAAGGGACCGATGATCAACCCCGTTGAGATGGGTAACCCCGATCATGCCGCGGTGGTCAAGCGCCTGCAAGGAATCGAGGGATACAAGCCCTTGTTCAAGCAAGCCTTCAACGCGCCGGAGATCACCATCGACCGGGTCGCGCAGGCCATTGCTGCCTACGAGCGGACCTTGATCACCCCCGACAGCTCCCTGGATCGTTATCTGAAGGGGGACAAGAAAGCGCTGAACGAGAGCCAGCTGCGTGGCATGCAGGCGTTCCAGGATGTCGGTTGCGTGGCCTGCCACAGCGGGGCGGCTTTCGCCGGTCCGACCTTGCCCGAAGGACAGGGGTTTTACCAGAAGTTCCCGACCTTTCCCGGCAGTGCCTATGACGCGAAATATCGTCTGACGGAAGATACGGGCCGCTTTCAGGTGACCCATCAGGAAGCCGATCGCCACATGTTTCGGGTGCCAACGCTGCGCAATGTCGCCTTGACCGCGCCCTATCTCCACAATGGCTCCGTATCGACGCTGGAGGAGGCGGTGCGCGTCATGGCGAAGGTCCAGCTGAACAAGGATCTGGACGATGGGCAAGTGCGCGATCTGACCGCCTTCCTCAGCGCCCTGACCGGAACCTTTCCCCACCAGGAAATGCCCCAGCTGCCGCCGACTCCGGGCCGAACCGCGTTTGCGCCGTGAAGTGCACTGAATTCCGCTTGGGCGCCATCAGGCCAGCCCGGTTGGGCTGACGCGGGAAGCCCAACCTAACGCCACAAGCCATGCACTACCGACGGCCTGATGCACTGCGCGCGCAGCCCGCCGTAGGGCACAGTAACGCAGCGCATTGCGCCGTCTGAAGGTTCTATCCGCTGCAATGCGGCTTCGCCTTGTTGCACCCGACGGCGGGCTGGCGGTGCACCTTCATCGTGTGCACAGCGAAGGAAATGCGCCCCGGCGCGATTCTCCGGGGCGCTAAAGGCATCAGTCGCTGCGCTGCGGCGAGAGCAGTTCGATCTTGTAGCCGTCGGGGTCCTCGACGAAGGCGAGGATGCTGGAGCCGTGCTTCATCGGCCCCGGCTCGCGGGTGATCTTGCCGCCACGAGCGCGGATGTCCTCGCAGGCCTTGTAGACGTCCTCGACCTCCAGGGCGATGTGGCCGTAGCCGGTGCCCGGCTCGTACTTGTCGACGCCCCAGTTGTAGGTCAGCTCGATCACGCTGTTGTGCGACTCGTCGCCGTAGCCGACGAACGCCAGGGTGAACTGGCCGTCCGGGTAATCCTTGCGGCGCAGCAGGGTCATGCCCAGCACTTCGGTGTAGAAGGCGATGGATTTGTCCAGGTCGCCGACACGCAGCATGGTATGCAGCAGTCTCATGGGGTGCGTACTCCTCGATCAGGCCCCGCCGCGGGCTTCCAGAACACGACCCCGGCTCATGGCCGAGGCCCGTCTGGCTCGGGTTTGCAAGCTTACCAGAACAGCTTTCGGTCCTTGCCCAGGCGTTGCTGGGTAAAGATTCAGTCAGATTCGTTCGCTTTCCACGCAGCGCATCGGCACGAAAATCGGTGCAATCGAGCCCGTAGAGCTTGCTCAGGTCGTTGAAGACTTCAATGAACTTGTCGGCGGCCCAGCCTTCGCAGCAGCCCGCGCAACAATCGCGGCGCATTGCGCCCGTATTGTCTTGAGATGATCGCCCGGCGAAGCCGGGCTCTACAGTTCTCCGATGTCGGGTCGGCCGTCAGTCTCGGTTCGAACCCCGGCGCGGCCGGAAATTCCTACCGGCCGCGCTCCAGCCGGCGCAGGATGGCCGCCTCCAGGGTGGCGCGGTCGGCCTTGACGGGTTTCAGGTCCGGCGCGCTGCGCAGGGCGATGTCCGGATCCTTCAGGCCGTTGCCGGTCAGGGTGCAGACCAGTGTCTTGCCGGCCGGGATGCGGCCGGATTGCAGGTCGCGCAGCGCGCCGCCGATGGACGCCGCCGAAGCCGGTTCGCAGAACACGCCCTCTTCCATCGCCAGCAGTTTCTGGGCGGCGAGGATTTCGTCGTCGGTCAGCGCCGCGAACCAGCCGCCGGACTCGCGCTGGGCGGCGATGGCCTTGTCCCAGGACTGCGGGTGGCCGATGCGGATGGCGGTGGCGATGGTCTCCGGCTGGTCGATCGGGTGGCCGGCCACGAACGGCGCCGCGCCGGCGGCCTGGTAGCCGGCCATAACCGGCAGGTGGCAGCGCCCGGCGGTGTGGTACTGCGTGTAGCCCATCCAGTAGGCGCTGATGTTGCCGGCGTTGCCGACCGGCAGGCAGTGGTAGTCCGGCGCCCGGCCGAGCGTGTCGACGATCTCGAAGGCGGCGGTTTTCTGCCCCTGCAGGCGGTGTGGGTTGACCGAGTTGACCAGCGTGACCGGCGCGGTCTGCGCCAGTTCCTTGACCAGCGCCATGCCGTCGTCGAAGTTGCCGGCGATCTGCAGCACTTCGGCGCCGTGCACGATGGCCTGCGCCAGCTTCCCCAGCGCGATCTTGCCTTCCGGAATCAGCACGAACGACACGATGCCGGCGCGCGCCGCGTAGGCCGCCGCCGAGGCCGAGGTGTTGCCGGTGGAGGCGCAGATGATGGCGCGGCTGCCCTCGTGTACCGCCATCGACACGGCGGCGGTCATGCCGCGGTCCTTGAACGAGCCGGTCGGGTTCAGGCCCTCGAACTTGACGTAGATGTCGGCGTCGACGCCCAGCCGGCGCGGGATGTTGCGCAGGCGGATCAGCGGCGTGTTGCCTTCCAGCAGGCTCACCGGCGCGACGCCGGCCGGCAGGTCCAGCCAGTCCCAGTAACGGGCGATCAGGCCCTCGTAGGCGCTCATATCAGTGCTCCAGGTGGTCCAGGCGCAGGCTCACCACGCGGCCTTCGATGCTGGGCAGCGCCTCGATGCGGGCGATGGCCTCGCGCAGGGCGCGCTCACGGACGGTGTGGGTGAGCAGGATGACTGCCACGTGGCTCTCGCCGGGCGGCGGTTCCTTTTGCAGGATGGCCTCGATGCTGATGTGCTGGTCGGCCAGGATGCGCGTGACATCGGCCAGCACGCCCGGCCGGTCGAGCGCGGTCAGGCGCAGGTAGAAGGCAGTCTCCACGGCGTCGATCGGCAGGATCGGCAGCGCCTGCAGGCGGTCGTGGTGGAAGGCCAGGTACGGCACGCGGTGTTCGGGGTCGATGGTCAGGGCGCGGGCGATGTCGATCAGGTCCGCCACCACCGCCGAGGCGGTCGGCCCGGCGCCGGCGCCGGCGCCGTAGTACAGGCTCTGGCCGAGCGCGTCGCTGTCGACCAGCACGGCGTTGATCACGCCGTCCACCTGCGCCAGCAGATGCCGCTGCGGCAGCAGCGTCGGGTGCACGCGCAGCTGCACGCCGCGCTCGCTGCGCCGGGCGATGCCCAGCAACTTCAGGCGATAGCCGAGCTGGCCGGCGTAGTCCACATCCACCGCCGACAGGTCGCGGATGCCTTCCACGTGCACCTCGTCGAAGCACAGCGGCATGCCAAAGGCGATGGCAGCCAGGATCGCCAGCTTGTGGGCGGCGTCCACGCCGTCGATGTCGAAGCTCGGGTCGGCCTCGGCGTAGCCCAGGCGCTGGGCCTCGGCCAGCGCGGTGGCAAAGTCCAGGCCCGCATCGCGCATCTGCGTGAGGATGTAGTTCGAGGTGCCGTTGATGATGCCGGCCAGGCCGTGGATGCGGTTGCCGGCCAGGCCCTCGCGCAGGGTCTTGATGATGGGGATACCGCCGGCCACCGCGGCCTCGAAGCCGACTGCCACGCCGGCGCGCCGGGCGGCTTCGAAAATCTCGTTGCCGTGGTGGGCGATCAGCGCTTTGTTGGCGGTGACCACGTGCTTGCCGGCGTTGATGGCCGCCAGCATCAGTGCCCGCGCCGGCTCGATGCCGCCGATCAGCTCGGCAACGATGTCGATGTCCGGGTGGTGGACCAGCTCGAAGGGATCGGCCAGCAGGTGCACCTGCCCGGCCAGCGCGCTGCGCCGGCGGCGCGGGTCTTTGACCGCGGCGTGGGTGACGCGCAGCGGTCGCCCGGCGCGGCGGGCGATTTCGTCGCCGTTGCGGGCCAGCAGCTCCAGCGTGCCGCCGCCGACCGTGCCCAGGCCCAGCAGGCCGATGCGTACCGCGTTCATGCGCCGGCCTGCGCCGGCTGGGCTTCGTGGCCGCGCAGCATGCGGCGGATGGAACGCACCGCCTGGCGCGTGCGGTGTTCGTTCTCGATCAGGCCAAAGCGCACGTATTCGTCCCCATATTCACCAAAACCGATGCCCGGCGACACCGCCACGTGGGCCTCGGTCAGCAGGCGCTTGCTGAATTCGAGCGAGCCCAGCGCCCGGTACGGCTCCGGAATGCGCGCCCACACGAACATGGTCGCCTTGGGTTTCTCGACCGCCCAGCCGGCGGCGTTCAGGCCCTCGCACAGCACGTCGCGCCGGCTCTGGTACATGGCGGCGATCTCGCGCACGCAGTCTTGCGGGCCCTCGAGCGCGGCGATGGCGGCGACTTGGATCGGCGTGAAGGTGCCGTAGTCCAGGTAGGACTTGATGCGCGCCAGTGCGCCGACCAGGGTCGGGTTGCCGCACATGAAGCCGACCCGCCAGCCGGGCATGTTGTAGCTCTTCGACAGCGTGTAGGCCTCGACGGCGATGTCCTTGGCGCCCGGCACCTGCAGGATGGACGGCGCCTGGTAGCCGTCGAAGGCGATCTCGGCGTAGGCCAGATCGTGGATGATCCAGATCTCGTTCTCGCGGGCGATGCGCACCACACGCTCGAAGAAATCCAGGTCCACGCAGGCGGTGGTCGGGTTGCTGGGGAAGTTCAGCACCAGGAACTTCGGCCGCGGCCAGCAGTTGCGGATGGCGTTCTCCAGCTCCTCGAAGAAATCCAGCCCCGGCAGCATCGGCACGTGGCGGATGTCCGCACCGGCGATCACGAAGCCGTAGGGATGGATCGGGTAGGTGGGATTGGGCACCAGCACGGCGTCGCCCGGGCCCACGGTGGCCAGCGCCAGATGGGCCAGACCTTCCTTGGAGCCGATGGTGACGATGGCCTCGCTGTCCGGGTTCAGGGTCACGTCGTAGCGGCGCTTGTACCAGGTGCAGATGGCCCGGCGCAGGCGCGGGATGCCCTTGGAGACCGAATAGCGGTGCGTGTCGCCGCGGCGGGCGGCCTCGATCAGCTTCTCGACGATGTGCGGCGGCGTCGGCTGGTCCGGGTTGCCCATGCCGAAGTCGACCACGTCCTCGCCGCGCTGGCGGGCCTGCGCCTTCAGCTCGTTGACGATGTTGAACACATACGGCGGCAGGCGCTCGATGCGCGGGAAACTGTCCTTCATGGAACGTCCGGGCCGGGAGGCTTGGGGGGCGGAGAAGTGCCGGTACGCGCACGGGACGCCGGTACGGGTCGATAATCCGGACCGTCGGGTGCGTCATCGGAAGGGCCGAAATTCTAAATGAAAATCCACATCGAACGAGGCGCCACCTACCGCGTGCAGGCTTACGATGCCCTCAGCGTGGCGGTGGCGCGCGGCGAGGCCGTGCAGACGCTGACCGCCCCTGCCCTGCTGCAACCGGAGGTTGCCCCGGCCGAATGGGCCATCGGGCAGGCAACCGCGCAGGCACCGCCGCCGCTGGCAGCCTTCGAAGCGCTGCTGGAGCACGCACCCGAACTGGTGCTGTACGGCAGCGGCGCGCGGCTGCACTTTCCGGGTGCGCAGGTAATGCGCCTGTTCCACGCCCGCGGCATCGGCTTCGAGACCATGGACACCTTTGCCGCCTGTCGCACGTACAACGTGCTGAGCATGGAAGGCCGGCGCGTGCTGGCGGCGCTGCTGATCGGACCGCTCGACGGGTGAGAGAGGTGCTGCGACGCCAGGCACATTGGGCCCGAGTCGGGCCTCCCACAATTAAAGACGCAAGGATTAAGGAATAAAGAGGGCGCATCCCCCAGCGGGAGGTGCTCAGTCGTTGAAAGGCCACCAAAAACTCTCAACGGCCTGGTAAGAACTTTTGGCACACGCAGCGGAGATCCGGACCTACATGATCGCCTTGGTTGAAGCACACCGCGCCGGGCTGTTCGGCCGCAAGCACTGGCTGCCGAACCTGGTGTCCGGCGTCATCGTCGGCATCGTGGCGCTGCCGCTGGCAATGGCGTTCGCCATTGCGTCCGGCGCCAAGCCGGAGCAGGGCCTGTACACCGCCATCATCGCGGGCTTTCTGGTATCGGCCTTCGGTGGCAGCCGGCTGCAGATCGCCGGCCCGACCGGCGCCTTCATCGTCATCCTGTCCGGCATCACGGCCAAGTACGGCATTGCCGGCCTGCAGATCGCCACCCTGATGGCCGGCGTGATCCTGCTGCTGCTGGGCCTGGCGCGCCTGGGCACCATCATCCGCTTCATCCCGGACCCGGTGATCCTGGGCTTCACGGCCGGCATCGGGGTGATCATCTGGGTCGGCCAGTGGCGGGATTTCTTTGGCCTGCCGGCGGTAAGCGGCGAGCACTTTCACGAGAAGCTGTGGCAGTTGCTGCAGGCCTTGCCACACCTGCATCCGACCACCACGGCGCTGGCGGCCCTGTCACTTGCGCTCGTGATAGTGACGCCCAGGCTGCCCGGCATGAAGCGCGTGCCCGGACCGCTGGTCGCGCTGGTGGTGGCGAGCGTGCTGCAGGCGGTGTTTCAGTTCGACGGCGTGCGCACCATCGGCAGTGCGTTCGGCGGCATTCCGCAGAACCTGCCGACGCTGCAACTGCCGCAGCTCACGACCAGCGAGGTGATCGCCCTGATCGGCCCGGCCTTCACCATCGCCATGCTGGGTGCCATCGAGTCGCTGCTGTCGGCGGTGGTGGCGGACGGCATGGCCGGCACGCGCCACAACTCCAATCAGGAGCTCATCGGCCAGGGCATCGCCAACATCGTGACGCCGCTGTTCGGCGGCATCGCCGCCACCGGCGCCATTGCCCGCACGGCCACCAACATTCGCAATGGCGGCACCAGTCCGCTGGCCGGCATGGTGCACGCCCTGACGCTGGTGCTGATCGTGCTGTTCCTGGCGCCGCTGGCGGTAAACGTGCCGTTGGCGGCACTGGCGGCGATTCTGTTCATCGTGGCCTGGAACATGAGCGAGGTGCGGCATTTCGTGCGGATGGTCAAGCGTGCGCCCCGCGCCGACGTGGCGATTCTGCTGGTGACCTTCGCCCTGACCGTGTTCGCCGACCTGGTGGTGGCGGTCAACATCGGCGTCATCCTGGCCACGCTGCACTTCCTGCGCCGCATGGCGACCAGCGTCGAGGTGCGCCAGGCAACCGAACAGGAACTGAGCCAGGAGTTTGCGCATCTGGGTCTGGTCAGGCTGCCGCCGGGCGTGCTGGTCTACACCGTCGAAGGGCCGTTCTTTTTCGGTGCGGTGGAGAATTTCGAGCGCGCCCTGGCCGGCACCCACACCGACCCGCGCGTGCTCATCATCCGCCTGCGCTGGGTGCCGTTCATCGACATCACCGGCTTGCAGACCCTGGAAGAGGTGATTCGCGACCTGCACCAGCGCGGCGTGCGGGTGATGCTGCTGGGCGCCAATGGGCGCGTGCAGGGCAAGCTGGAACGGGCCGGCATCATCGATCTGATCGGGGCAGACAACAGCTTTGCCGCCTTCGGCGATGCGCTGGCCGTGTGCCGGGAACTGGCCGAGCACGATCCAAAAATGGCGCACGACCGGGCGGTGCTGCTCAGCGAGACCGCCGACTCGATCGTCGTGACTTCGCCATCAGGCGAGAACGGCAAGTGAGGCTGGTCCGAGTCCCAACGACGACGGGCGCCGGTCGATCGGCGTCCTGAAAAAGCCCGCGCGAACGCCGCCCGGTCAACGCGCCGGCGTCACCCGGCAAACCCTTACCTCCGCCGGTGCGCCAGGGCTCAGCTGCACACTCAGAAAGCTGCCCGGCTCGCCCAGCACCGGGTGCGGGGCGCCGCTGTACCAGGCGGTGGTCGCACCGGCTGATACGTCCCGTGCGCAGTGGATGTGGCCCAGCGCCAGGTAGTCGAAATCGGCGTTCTCGATTTCGTGCGCGTGGATCGGCGAGGAATTGCGCGACTCACCCGCCACCGGCACATGCACGCCATGCGCCAGGCCGAGGTACCACAGGTCCGGATCGGGCCGGGCCGGCGGATCGGCCAGCGGCCGGTGGCCTGGATGGTGATCGACCAGCCCCCGTCCCCACACGGCCACGCTCAGCTCGGGCAGGGTCAGCGTCTGCCCGGCCGGGTCCAGCAGCAGGTGCAGGCCGGCGGCGGCGAAGTCGTGGCGGTGGTAGACGGCGTTCTCGGCCAGGCAGTCGTGGTTGCCGGGAATCATCACCACCGGGAACGGCAGGTTCGCCAGGCGCTCGCAGGCCCACTCGACGGTGTCGACGGTGGCGCGGTTGTGATCGAACAGGTCGCCCGCCAGCAGCAGCAGGTCCGGCCGGCCGGCGCAGATGGCCTCCAGCAGGCCATCGAACAGGGCGCGGTCGCGGTCGCGGCGGGCGCGGTTCCAGTCGCCGCCGTAGTAGTCACTGTCGAGGTGAATGTCCGAGCAATGAGCCAGACGCAGGGCGCGATGCATGGCGATTCGTAGGCACTGTGGGGGGCTGCAAAGATACCACCCGCGCCCTAGGCCGGCCGCTGGGCACCCAGCGAGATGCGGTGCATGACGCGCCGATGGCCGTGGTAGTCGTTGATCGGGTTGTGTTGGGTGCAGCGGTTGTCCCACAGGGCGAGCGTGCCGACCTGCCAGCGCAGGCGGCAGGTGAACTCCGGCCGGCACAGATGGGCGAACAGGTAGTTCAGCAGCGGCGCGCTCTCGTCCTCGGTCATGTCCTCGAAACGCACCGTGTGGCCGCCGTTGACATACAGCAGCTTGCGGCCGGTTTCCGGATGCGTGCGCACCACCGGGTGCACGGCGCTGAGCGCGGCGCCGGGGGCGAGCCTGGCGCCGCTTTCGGCCAGGCGATCCTCGCGCGTCTTGGTGACATCGGCCTTGGCCGAGCTGTTGACGGCGCGCAGACCGTCCAGCACCCGGCGCAGACCGTCCGACAGCGTCTCGTAGGCCAGGTACATGTTGGCGAACAGCGTGTCGCCCCCGACCGGCGGCAGCTCGCGCGCCAGCAGCATGGCGGCGATGGGCGGCGTTTCCAGATAGGCCGTGTCAGAGTGCCAGAGGCCACCGAAATTGACCCGCTCGTGCGCCAGTTTGACCACCGGCACGATCAGCGGGTAGCCGTCCAGGCCGCGCAGCATGGGGTACTCGACCGGCTCGGCGATGCGCCGGGCAAACGCCAGGTACTGTTCGGCAGTCAGATGCTGGTCGCGAAAGAACAGCACCAGGTGCTGCAACCAGGCGTGGCGTATCTCGGCCAGGACCGGGTCAGGCAATTCATGGCTCAGGTCCACAGCGCCGACCTGCGCACCAAGAGCGCCCGCCACCGGGGCCACGCTGATGTGCCGGTATTCCATCTTCCCCTCCACACGGGCAGGGTGCCCGCGACCAGCATAGCCCGGCGGCAGCCTGTCTGGCCTATTTGGCCCGGGCGCGGATGCGCTGTTGGGCCAGCTGGGTCAGGGTGATGGCCTTGGCCACGTCCGCGCTCTTGCGGATGTGGCGCAGCAGCAGGGTCTTGGCCGCATCCACGTCGCGCTCCAGCAGGCGCTGCAGGATTTCATGGTGCTCGGCATAGGTGTGGTCCACGCGCGTGGCCTCGGTGAAGTCCAGCCGGCGCACGATGTGGATGTGTTCGTTCACGTCCTTCAGATAGCCCGCCAGGACGGCATTGCCGGCGCCACCGGCCAGTGCCATGTGGAAGCCCTCGTCGCGCGCCACCATGGTTTCCACGGGCGGCGGTTGCTGGGGGGCATGTTTGGGGTCCCAGACGGCGGCCAGTTTCTTGATCTGATTGTCCGGCATGGACACGCAGGCCAGCTCCAGGGCGCGCATTTCGAGTGCGATGCGCACGTCGTAGTAGTGGTTGATGGTCTCGATGTCGATCTCGCGCACGAAACAGCCCTGCTTGGGGCGAATCGTCAGGTACCCCTCTGCCGACAGACGCTGCAGGGCCTCGCGTACCGGCGTGCGACTGACACCGAAACGGACCGCGAGCTCGTTCTCGGTCACCCGGGCGCCCGGATACAGGCTGAAGCTCAGGATCATGTCCTTGAGCTGGCGGTAGATGTCGCGTGGGCTGGCAGCAGGACGGGACGGCATGTGCGCCTCCGACGGAGTCTTGGGTACGCACCATTGTATGCAAGCGAAGCGCCTCAGTGGTGCATCCAGGTGCGCCGATCGCCATTGGCGCATGCGGCGGGGGGATCGCTGACACAGCAATTCCATTGCGTTGCCCCGCCGCGCGGCAGCTGGCACGCCTTTTGAATATCACGATGTATGCAAGAAACCGGTGGCCGACACCGGACTTGCGACCAGGGAGCGACCGCCATGATCGAAATCACCGCCAAACCCTACCCGCTGCGTCTGGACCCGGCCAGCAGCGCGCTGATCGTCATCGACATGCAGCGCGATTTCCTGGAACCGGGCGGCTTCGGCGCCATGCTGGGCAACGACGTGTCCCTGCTGCGCAGTGCCATCGTGCCGTGCCAGCGTCTGCTCGAGGTGGCCCGCAAGGCCGGGATGCTGGTCATCCACACCCGCGAGGGGCACCGGCCGGATTTGAGCGATGCGCCGCCGGCCAAGCTCGCCCGCGGCAAGGGCCCAACCCGCATCGGCGACCTCGGCCCGATGGGCCGCATCCTGATCCGCGGCGAGCCCGGCCACGATTTCATCCCGGAGCTGTACCCGCTGCCGGGCGAGGTCGTGCTGGACAAACCCGGCAAGGGCTCGTTCTGCCAGACCGATCTGGCGCTGATTCTGGCCAACCGCGGCATCCGCAGCCTGCTGGTGGCCGGCGTCACCACCGAGGTGTGCGTGCACACCACCGTGCGCGAGGCCAACGACCGCGGCTTCGAGTGCCTGGTGGTCAGCGACGCGGTGGCCTCGTACTTCCCGGAGTTTCACCGCGTGGCGCTGGACATGATCAGCGCCCAGGGCGGCATTTTCGGCTGGGTTGCCGACTCGACCGCCGTGTGTGCCGCCCTGACCCGTATTGCTGCCTGATTCCGTTCCACCCACCCGCGAGGCCCCGCCATGAACAGCACCGCTCCAAAACTCTGGTCGCCCGGCGACTGGAACGCCTTCTTCGGCTTCGGCACCAACATCCTGGTCAACCTGCTCACGCTGACGGCGCTGCTGCGCTACGTCATCAAGCTGCCGGACGACATCGTGTTCGGACGCATCCTGCCGGCCACCGGGCTGATGCTGTTCCTGTCCACGATCTACTACGCCTGGCTGGCCTATAAATTGGCGAAGAAAGAAGGCCGCGACACGGTCTGCGCGTTGCCATCGGGCATCAGCGTGCCGCACATGTTCGTGGTGGTGTTCGTGATCATGCTGCCGATCGCGGCCGCCAGCGGTGACCCAATCAAGGGCTGGGAGGCGGGGCTGACCTGGGTATTCGTGCAGAGCTTCGTGCTCATGGCGGGCGGCTTTGTCGCGCCCTGGATCAAGAAGATCACCCCGCGCGCGGCGCTGCTGGGGGCGCTCGCCGGCGTGTCGATCGCCTTCATCGCCATGCGCCCGGCGCTGGAGATGTACATGGACCCGGTGATCGGCCTGGCCTGCTTTGCCATCCTGCTGGCGAGCTGGTTCGGCGGCGTGCGCTACTGGAAGGGCATCCCGGCCGGTCTGGTGGCGATCGGCGTCGGTTCGCTGATTGCCTGGGGCGGACTGGCGTTTGGCTTCAACTTCGGCGGCATGAGTCTGGACAAGCTCGGCGCGTCGTTCGCGAGCTTCGGCTTCTCGGTGCCGCTGCCGGCGATCGGCCATGTGTTCGGTGGCTTCGAGTACCTGGCGGTGATCCTGGTCACCGCCATTCCGTTCGGCATCTACGACCTGGTCGAGGCCATGGACAACGTGGAAAGCGCCGAGGCCGGCGGCGACCACTTCCCCACCACCCGCGTCATCACCGCCGACGGCGTGGTGAGCCTGATCGGCTGCCTGCTGGGCAACCCCTTCATCAACGCCGTGTACATCGGCCACCCGGGCTGGAAGGCCATCGGCGGGCGCATCGGTTATTCGGCGGCCACCGGCGTGATGGTGCTGATCCTGTCCTGGTTCGGCATTCTGGCAGTGATGATGGCGCTGATTCCGGTGGTGGCCATCTCGCCGATCCTGCTCTACATCGGCATGCTGATCGGCGCCCAGGCCTTCCAGGAAACGCCCAAGAACCACGCCCCGGCCATCATCCTGTCGCTGATCCCGCAGGTAGCCGGCTGGGGCAAGCTGATGATCGACAACGCACTCGGCGCCGCCGGCACCAACGCCGCCGCGGTCGGCCTCGACAAGCTGGCCGGCACTGGGGTGCTCTACCACGGCCTGGAACTGCTCGGCAGCGGCGCCATCCTGACCAGCCTGATCCTGGCGGCCGTCACGGCCTGCATCATCGACCGCGCCTATGGCCGGGCGGCGGGCTTCGCGCTGGCCGGCTCCGTGCTGACCTTCTTCGGGTTCATGCACAGCGAGGCGATCGGCCTGGCGCAGAGCCCGACCGTGGCCTTCGGCTACCTGGTGGTGGCCGGCGGGCTGTTTGGCCTGGCACGCCAGGCGGCTGCCCAACCGGCCGGCATGGGGGCCGTGGCCCTCGAAGCGGCCGACTGATCCCGGGCGGGCTCGGTGTTGCCGATCCCGCCCTTTTTTCTGATGCCCATTGCATACATCGTCGCATTCAAAAACCTCGCAGGAGTCGTATCATGAAAAGCACCCGCACCTTCGCCCCGTTGCGTGCCCTGCCCGCCCTGGCGCTGACGGCCGGGCTGGCCACGCCAGCCGCGCAGGCCGGCTCGGCGCTGTTCGCCACCACCAACATCCAGTACCTGCATGGCACCAGCTACGCCGACTTCGACCCCGACGGCGGATTCAGCCACACCGACGAGGCCAGCATCATCACCATCGAGCACTTCAACGCCTGGAAGTACGGCGACAATTTCATCTTCGTCGACATCACCAACCCGGACCGCGAGGGCGACGCCTTCGGCACCACCACCGAGGCCGACGGGAGCTTCTATGCGGAACTCTCGCCGCGGCTGTCGATCGGCAAGATGTTCTTCGACAAGGAGCTGTCGTGGGGCATCGTCAAGGACGTGCTGTTCACTTCCACGCTCGAAATCCCCGAGTCGCCGGTCGAGCAGACCTGGCTGTACGGCCTGGCGGTGGACCTGAACTTGCCCAAGTTCCAGTTCTTCCAGGTCAACTGGTACATCCGCGACAACCAGGCCTCGGGCATCGACACCGGCCAGCAGGTGACGCTGGCCTGGGCGCTGCCGTTCAAGGTCGGCCCGCTGCCGCTGGTGTTCGAGGGCTTCTTCGACTACGCCTGGGGCGAGGATCCGCTGCAGGACAACATCATCACCGCGCCGCGCCTGCTGGTGGATGTGGGCGACCTGGTCGGCTTCGGGGCCGGCAAGCTGCAAGCCGGCGTCGAGTATCAGATCTGGCGCAACAAGTTCGGCATCGACGACATGGACGAGGACGTGGCCCAGGCGATGGTGAAGTGGATCTGGTGACGATGAGTCCGGCCAGCGGCGGGGGTACCCCGCCCCTGCCCGACCTGCACACGCTGCGGCGTGCGCTGGCCGACGGCCAGACGGCGCAGGCGGTCATCGAGCAGGTCATCGCCCGGCGGCGGGCGGTGGCCGCCGATGGCATATGGATAACGCCGGTGCCCGACGCGGCGCTGCGGGAGCGGGCCAGGCAACTCGATGCCGGCCCGCGCGGACCGCTGTTCGGCATTCCGTTCGCCGTCAAGGACAACATCGACGTGGCCGGCCTGCCGACCACCGCCGCCTGCCCGGCCTTCGCTTACAGTCCGGAAACGACCGCGCCGGCAGTGCAGAAGTTGCTGGACGCCGGCGCCATCCTGGTAGGCAAGACCAACCTCGACCAGTTTGCCACCGGCCTGACCGGCACCCGCACGCCATACGGCGCGCCGGCCAACGCCTTCGATGCCGACTATATCTGCGGCGGCTCCAGCTCCGGCTCCGCGCTGGCAGTGACCCACGGTCTGGTCAGCTTTGCGCTGGGCACCGACACCGCCGGCTCCGGCCGCGTGCCGGCGGCGCTGGGCAATCTGGTCGGCCTTAAACCCAGCCCGGGCCTGGTCAGCGCCCGCGGCGCACTGCCGGCCTGTCGCTCGCTGGACTGCGTGTCGGTGTTCGCGCTGACCTGCGCCGATGCGCAGGCAGTGCTGGATGTAATTGCCGGTTTCGATGTGCAGGACCCGTTCTCGCGCGTATTTCAGGCCGCCCCGTCGATCGCGCGCCCGCTACGCTTTGGCGTGCCCCTGCCTGCCCAGCGCGAGTTTTTTGGCGATGGTGCGAGCGCCGCGGCCTTCGAGCGGGCGCTGGACGCACTCAAGACCCTGGGTGGCGAACCGGTAGACGTCGATTACACGCCGTTTCGTGACGCCGCCCGACTGCTCTACGACGGCCCCTGGCTGGCTGAGCGTCATCTGGCAATCCGCGAGTTTCTGGCGGCCCGGCCGGAGGCGCTGTTGCCGGTGGTGCGCGACATCATCCAGGGCGGCAGCGGGTACAGCGCCGATGATGCGTTTGCCGCCCAATACCGACTGCAGGCCCTGCGTCAGGCGCTGCGACCGGTATGGGACACCATCGACCTGCTGGTCACGCCGACCATCGGCACCCCCTATACCCGTGCCGCGGTGCTCGCCGATCCGGTCGGCCTTAACACGAATCTGGGCTACTACACCAACCATATGAACCTGCTGGACCTGTGCGCGGTGGCGGTGCCATGCGGATTCCTGCCGTCTGGCCTTCCGTTTGGCGTGACCCTGCAGGCACCGGCCGGCAACGACCGTGCGCTGCTGGTGCTGGCCGACCGGCTGCACCGGGCGCTCAACGAAACGCTCGGTGCCACCGGCCTGCCGCTGGCCGCCACGCCGCCGTTGGCCGACGACTCCCAAGGCGAAGCCCTGTTCCCGATCGCGGTCTGCGGCGGCCACATGCAGGGCCTGCCGCTGAACGGCGAACTGACCGGCCTGGGCGGCCGGCTGCGCGAGCGCACTCGGACCGCGCCCGCCTATCGCCTGTACGCGTTGGCGGGCTTCAGCCCACCACGCCCCGGCCTGGTGCGTGACCCGCCCGGTTCGAGCATCGAGCTCGAAGTCTGGACCCTGCCGCTGGCCGCGGTCGGACCCTTTCTGGCCGGCGTGCCGGCACCACTGGCTATCGGCAGCGTCCAGCTGGCCGACGGCAGCTGTGTGAAAGGCTTTCTGTGCGAGGGCCACGCCGTGAGCGACGCGACGGACATCACGTCCCTGGGCGGTTGGCGGGCCTGGCTGGCGAGCCGCTGAATCCATTGCACGGAAATTGCTTTGTTGTCGCACAAACGACACGGCCCCGAATCGCCTTCACTCCCATCGAGAATCGACACCATGCCAGAACGCTTCCTGGACGCCGAGCCCTACCCCTGGCCGTTCAATGGCGACCTGCGCCCGGAAAACACGGCACTGATCATCATCGACATGCAGACCGACTTTTGCGGTCCTGGCGGCTATGTCGACACGATGGGCTACGACATCTCCCTCACGCGCGCGCCGATCGAGCCGATTCGCGCCGTGCTGGCGGCGTTTCGGACCGGTGGCTTTCACGTCATCCACACCCGCGAGGGGCACCGGCCGGACCTGTCCGACCTGCCGGCCAACAAGCGCTGGCGCTCGCGGCGCATCGGCGCCGGCATCGGTGACCCTGGTCCCTGCGGCAGGATTCTGGTGCGCGGCGAGCCGGGCTGGGACATCATCCCCGAACTGGCGCCGCTGCCCGGCGAGCCCATCATCGACAAGCCGGGCAAGGGCAGCTTCTGCGCCACCGACCTCGAATTGCTGCTGCATACGCGCGGCATACGCAATCTGGTGTTGACCGGCATCACCACCGACGTGTGCGTGCACACCACGATGCGCGAGGCGAACGACCGTGGCTTCGAGTGCCTGCTGCTGGCAGACTGCTGCGGGGCGACCGATCACGGCAATCACCTGGCGGCACTGAACATGATCAAGATGCAAGGCGGGGTGTTCGGGGCTGTGGCCGAGTCGGCGGCGCTGCTGGCCGGCCTGCGCGCGTGACGGCGCATTCAACGGCGTTCGCCAATCTGCTGCAACGCGCCGCCGAGCCGGACCAGCTGCACTGGCAGATGTTGCGGCCGGGCGTGGAGTTTCATGCCCTGTACGGCCAGCCGGGGGTTGGGCCCGCCGCAGCGCTGCTGCGCTACCTCCCGGGGGCCACGGTGCCGGAGCACCAGCACACCGACTACGAACACATTCTTGTGTTGCAAGGCTCGCAACGCGACGGCAACGGGCACTACCCGGCCGGGACCCTGCTGGTGAGTCCGCCGGGCAGCCGGCATGCCGTGGTCAGCGATGATGGCTGCCTGGTGCTGGCAATCTGGTCGGCGCCGATCGAATTCGCCACCGACGCGTGAGCGCGCCGCGGCGCCGGCCAAGCGCCGCCGCGGCGTTCTTCACGAAAGCGGCTTATTCGGCCGCGTCGTCTTTCATGTCCTCGACCGTCTTGTCGATCTTCTCGCCAGCCTCCTCGGCCGGACCCTGCTGGCCGGCGTCCTCGACGGCGTCCTTGGCCTGCTCGACGGCCTGATCCACTTTCTCGCCGGCCTGTTCGGCCGGACCCTTCTCGCTGCAGCCGACCAGGGTCAAGCACGCCAGCGCCGACAGGATGATCAAAGGCTTGTTACTCATGCGCACACTCCAGGATGTGATCGAAACACGCCGCATGCCCCTCCCGGGCAACGCGGCCCCGCCGCCGTGACGGGGCCGCCAGCTTACCAGCGTGCTGGCGTCAGGCCACCGCCTCGTTCGGCGACTGCTTGTGGAACACCAGGCCATCGCCGGCCACGTCGACCTGGATGCCGTCGCCGTCGGCCAGCTTGCCGCCCAGAAGATCACGCGCGAGCGCGTTTTCCACGTGCTGCTGGATGGCGCGCTTCAGCGGCCGGGCGCCGTACACCGGGTCGAAGCCGACGTTGGCCAGCCAGTCGAGCGCCTGGTCGGTAAAGCTGATCGTCATGTCCCGCTCGGCCAGGCGCGCCCGCAGCGCACCGATCTGGATGTCGACGATCCGGCGCAGTTGCTCGCGGCCGAGCGCGTGGAACACCACCGTCTCGTCGATACGGTTGATGAACTCCGGCCGGAACTGGTGGCGCAGCACGTCCATTACGGCCGCCTTGATGGTGTCGTAAGGCTGGCCGGCCAGCTCCTGGATGCGGTCCGAGCCCAGGTTCGAGGTCATCACCACGATGGTGTTGCGGAAATCCACCGTGCGGCCGTGGCCGTCGGTCAGGCGGCCGTCGTCGAGCACCTGCAGCAGCACGTTGAATACGTCACGGTGCGCCTTCTCGATCTCGTCGAGCAGGATCACGCTGTACGGGCGTCGGCGCACGCGCTCGGTGAGCTGGCCGCCTTCCTCGTAGCCGACATAGCCCGGCGGGGCGCCGATAAGCCGCGCCACCGAGTGCTGCTCCATATACTCGGACATGTCGATGCGCACGATGGCCTGCTCGGTGTCGAACAGGAAGCCGGCCAGCGCCTTGCACAGCTCGGTCTTGCCGACGCCGGTCGGTCCCAGGAACAGGAACGAGCCGATGGGGCGTTCGTGCGCCGTGAGCCCGGCCCGCGAGCGACGGATGGCGTCGGCCACCGCGCGCACCGCCTCATCCTGGCCGACCACGCGCTGGTGCAGCGCGTCCTCGATGTGCAGCAGTTTCTCGCGCTCGGATTCGAGCATCTTGGCCACCGGGATGCCGGTCCAGCGCGAGATGACCTCGGCGATTTCCTGCTCGGTCACTTCGCTGCGCAGCAGCTTGCGCGGGCCCTGTTCGGCGCTGGCGGCATTCTCCAGCTGGCGTTTCAGTTCCGGGATGCGGCCGTACTGGATCTCGGCCGCACGCTCCAGGTTGCCGGCCCGGCGCGCGGTCTCGAATTCCTGATTCAGGCGGTCGAGCTCCTCCTTGATGGACTGCGTGCCACCCACGGCCGCCTTCTCGGCGCGCCAGATTTCCTCCAGGTCCGCGTACTCGCGCGACAGGCGGCCAATTTCCTCGTCGATGGTCGCCAGGCGCTTGCGCGAGGCCTCGTCCGGCTCCTTCTCCAGCGCCAGGCGTTCCATCTTCAGCTGGATCAGGCGCCGGTCAAGGCGGTCCATGGCCTCGGGCTTGGAGTCGATCTCCATGCGGATGCGGCTGGCCGCCTCATCGACCAGGTCGATGGCCTTGTCCGGCAGCTTGCGCCCAGAGATATAACGATGCGACAGCGTGGCCGCGGCGACGATGGCCGGGTCGGTGATCTCCACGCCGTGGTGGACCTCGTAGCGTTCCTTCAGACCGCGCAGGATGGCGATCGTGTCTTCCACCGACGGCTCATCGACCAGCACCTGCTGGAAACGGCGCTCCAGCGCGGCGTCCTTCTCGATGTACTTGCGGTACTCGTCCAGCGTGGTGGCGCCCACGCAGTGCAGCTCGCCGCGCGCCAGGGCGGGCTTGAGCATGTTGCCGGCGTCCATGGAGCCCTCGGCCTTGCCGGCGCCGACCATGGTGTGGATCTCGTCGATGAACAGGATGATCCGGCCTTCCTGCTTGGACAGCTCGTTCAGCACCGCCTTGAGGCGCTCCTCGAACTCGCCGCGGAACTTGGCGCCGGCGATCAGCGCGCCCATGTCCAACGCCAGCACGCGCTTGTCCTTGAGCCCCTCCGGCACCTCGCCGTTGACGATGCGCTGGGCCAGGCCCTCGACGATGGCGGTCTTGCCCACGCCCGGCTCGCCGATCAGCACCGGATTGTTCTTGGTGCGCCGCTGCAGCACCTGGATGGCGCGACGGATTTCCTCGTCGCGGCCGATCACCGGATCGAGCTTGCCCTGACGGGCGCGTTCGGTCAGGTCGATGGTGTATTTGTCGAGTGCGCCGCGGGCCTCCTCGGCGTTCTCGCTGGTGACTTTCTCGCCGCCGCGCACGGCATCGATGGCCTGCTCCAGCGCCGCGCGCCGGGCGCCGGCGTCCTTCAGGATGCGGCCGGTCTCGCCGCTGTCCTCGAGCGCCGCCAGCAGGAACATCTCGCTGGCGATGTACTCGTCGCCGCGCTGCTGGGCGTACTTGTCGGCCAGGTTCAGGGCCCGTATCAACGCCTGTGACGGCTGCACGTCGCCGCCGGTGCCCTCCACCCGCGGCAGACGGTCCAGCGCCTTGCCCAGATCGGCCCGCAAACGGTCCACCGCGACCCCGGCCCGCGCCAGCAGCGAGCCCACGCCGGCGCCGTCCTGCGCCAGCATGGCGCTGAGCAGGTGCAGCGGTTCGATGAATTGATGATCCCGGCCCAGGGCCAGGCTTTGTGCGTCCGCCAGCGCCTTCTGGAACTGGCTGGTGAGTTTGTCCATGCGCATTGTCCGAGTCTCCGTTACGGCGCGGGCAGCGCGCCACTTGTCGTGCAAGGTGGGGCAGCCGGCCGGGGCATTCAAGCGCTGCCGGCGCGTCGCCTGAGCGCAATCAAGCGCCCACGCCTGCAATGTGGCTGAAACATGGGGCGCATAACTTCGCCACCGTCAAAATCAAGGGGGCACGATCGCGCCCCGACTTGGTATCGCCCCGTTCCGGGCCGGATACGGACCGGAAATCCCATGGAGTACCCACGCGTGAGCAGCCAATTGCATCCCGATAGCGCACTTGAACCGTCCGATGAGTGCAGCAATCCGTCCACCAACCCAAGCTTCAACGATGTGCTCGAACAGCGCCAGTTGAGCCGCCGCGGCTTTCTGAAAAGCTCGGCCGCCGCCACCGCCGGCGTGACCGCCGTGACGGTGCTCGGCGGCACAATGGTCGACGCGCTGACCCGTTATGCGCAGGCGGCCCCGGCGCCGCTGGGCGGCATCGGCTTCGCGTCGGTGCCCGCCAACGTGGTGCCGATGACCGACGCGGTCACGGTGCCGGCCGGCTACAGCGCCCGCGTGCTGGTGGCGTGGGGCGATCGTCTGGGCCCGGGCGCGCAATGGAACCCGGCCGACCCGATGGACGAGGCGAACCAGCTGCAGGCCTATGGCGCCCACACCGACGGCATGCATTTCTTCCCGTTCCCGGGCGCCGCCGGCAATGTCCGTGGCCTGCTGGTCAGCAACAGCGAGTATGTCGACCCACCGCTGGTCCACGGCATCACGCCCGCGTCCGCCTACAGCTCGGCCACGATCACGCTGGACATGGTGCGCACGCAGCAGGCGGCGCACGGCGTCAACATCGTAGCCATCGGCAAGGACCTGATCGGCCGCAACCGCGGCGAGTGGAAGCTCATTCACCACTCGCCCTACAACCGCCGCATCACCGGCAACACGCCGTGCGAGGTGCGCGGCCCGGCGGCCGGCCACCCGCTGCTGCGCACGGCCGCCGACGCCAGCGGCAGGCGCGTGCTGGGCACGCTCAACAACTGCGCCAGCGGCCATACGCCCTGGGGCACCTACCTGACCTGCGAGGAGAATTTCAACGGCTACTTCGGCAGCGCGTCCGGTTTCTCGCCAACTGCGCACGAGGCCCGCTATGGCCTGAGCGCCGGCGGCTTCAACTACCGCTGGCACGAGGCTGACGAGCGCTTCGACCTGAACGCGCACCGCAACGAAGCGAACCGCTTCGGCTGGGTGGTGGAGATCGACCCCTGGAATCCGGCCAGCACCCCGGTCAAGCGCACCGCCCTTGGCCGCTTCAAGCACGAGAGCGCCGGCGTGGTGGTCGGCCCCGACAACACCGTGGCCGTCTACATGGGCGACGACGAGCGCAACGAGTACGTCTACAAATTCGTCTGCGCGCGCAAGTACAACCCCAAAAACCGCGCCGCCAACCGCCACCTGCTGGATGAGGGCACGCTGTACGTGGCGCGCTTCAACGCCGACGGCAGCGGCACCTGGCTGCCACTGGTCTGGGGCCAGAACGGCCTGACGCCCGACAACGGCTTTGCCGACCAGGGCGAGGTGCTGATCAAGTGCCGGCAGGCCGCCGACCGCGTCGGCGCGACCATGATGGATCGCCCCGAGTGGGTGGCCGTGCACCCGAGCACGCGCGAGGTCTACCTGACCCTGACCAACAACAGCCGCCGCGGCAACACGCCGGCATCCAGCAACAAGCCGGACGGCACCACCGCCGCCGCCAGCGCCAACCCGCCGGTCGATGCCGCCAATCCGCGCCCGGACAATGACTTCGGTCACATCATCCGCTGGCGCGAGAACATGGGCAGCACGGCGGCCACCGGCTTCGCCTGGGACATCTTCGTCAAATGCGGCGACAAGGAGACCACCAAGAAGCTGGGCGGCAGCTACACGCCGGACGGTCACGACGGCTACCTGGGCAACATCAACGGCGACGACTACGGCGCACCCGACGGCCTGTGGTTCGATCCGAGCGGCCGCCTGTGGATCCAGACCGACCAGGCCGGCGACGGCAAGGGTGACTGGGTCAACATCGGCGGCAACGTGATGATGTGCGCCGACCCGTCCACCGGCGAAACGCGGCGTTTCCTGACCGCGCCCCGCCACTGCGAGGTCACCGGCGTCACCGCCACACCGGACGGTAAGACGCTGTTCGTGGGCATCCAGCATCCGGGCGAGGACTGGAGTATCACCCCGACCGACAATTCCACCTGGCCGGACAGCGGCATCAACGGCCCGACCACGGCCAGCGGCCTGGGCACGGTCTACAAGCCGCGCTCCGGGGTGGTCGCCATCACGCGCGACGACGGCGGCATCGTCGGCACCTGACCGCCCGCGGGTCGAAGCCTCCTGCACCTGCCCGGGGCCAAGGGCGCCCCGGGCAGGCCTTCCATCTGCGCCCGCCGCTGCGTCGACGCCATCGGCGCCCGGCGGCTAGACGCCATGAGCGCACCGGGCCAGCCATAATGCGGCACCCATCCGACCCTGACCGGAAGCGCCCATGCACCCCGATGCCAACACCCTCGCGGCCATTCCCGGCCAGGTCCGCGCCGCGCTGGACGAAGACATCGGCACGGGCGATCTGACCGCTGCCCTGGTCCCCGAAAATGTCGCGGCCAGCGCCCGTGTCGTGTGTCGGGACCAAGCCGTGCTGTGCGGTCAGGCCTGGTTCGACGCGGTGTTTAAGGCGCTCGATCCGCGGGTCGAAATCACCTGGCAGACGCGCGACGGCTACGACCTGAGCGCCGGCCAGACCCTGTGCCAGGTGCGCGGTCCGGCGCGCGCCATCCTCACCGGCGAGCGCTGCGCGCTCAATTTCCTGCAGACGCTGTCGGGCACGGCCACCACCACGCGCGCCTACGTGGCGGCCATCGCCGGCATGCACACCAAGCTGCTCGATACCCGCAAGACCCTGCCCGGCCTGCGCCTGGCGCAGAAATACGCCGTCCACGTGGGCGGCGCACTGAATCACCGCAAGGGGCTTTACGACGCCATCCTGATCAAGGAAAACCACATCGCGCTGGCCGGTTCGATCAGCGCCGCCATCGAGGCCGCCCGTCGCCTCGCGCCGCCCAACACGCCGGTCGAAGTGGAGGTCGAGAACCTCGATCAGCTGCGTTCGGCGCTGGCCGCGGGCGTCA
The DNA here is from genome assembly GCF_014359565.1 of Immundisolibacter sp. Lineage (NCBI taxonomy): Bacteria > Pseudomonadati > Pseudomonadota > Gammaproteobacteria > Immundisolibacterales > Immundisolibacteraceae > Immundisolibacter > Immundisolibacter sp. The sequence goes on from NZ_JACIZD010000005.1 coordinate 59,678, forward strand.
AGCAGATCCTGCTCGACAATTTCCCGCTCGAACTGATGCGCGAGGCGGTCAAGCTCGCCGCCGACAAGGCCACGGTCGAGGCCAGCGGCGGCGTCGGCATCGAGGGCCTGCGCGCCATTGCGGCCACGGGTGTGGATTTCATCTCGGTGGGTGCGCTCACCAAGCACGTGCACGCAGTCGACCTGTCCCTGCGCGTCGACGAGCTGGGCCCGGCGAGCTGAGCGCCGGCCGGGCAAACGGCATGGGTTAGCCGCGCCAGCGGCCGTTGACCATGTCGTCCACCACCTTGTACTGGTGGCGCACGGCCACTTCCTGATCGGACAGGATCACGTGCTCAATGGCGCCCGAGCTCAGGCCCGCCTGCGTGGTCTCCACGGTCGACAGATCCTCGCGCAGCAGGTCGCGCAGGTACAGCTTGGAGAACTCACGGCTGATGCGTTCGCCGGCATTCCTGGGCGGCAGCATGTAGAAGTTGTACTCCCAGGCCGTGCGGTCCACCGCCAGCGGCCAGAAGTGGTAGGTGAAGAACCAGCTGCTGGACACGTCCACAAAGAAATTCGGGAAACACACGTTGATGTCGAACAGCCAGTTCGGGTGGCCCTCCGGGTTTGTGCCCGGCACGCGCTGCGCACCGGCATTGCCTTCGTGCAGCCACAGCGACTGGGCGTACTTGAACGACAGCGCCTCGGCCGGGCTCGGCTGGTAGTCCGGATTGAACGGCACCGAGGCCGACCGGTGCGGGCCATACAGGCGCACCGAGGTCAGGTGCGCATAGGGATCATCTTGGGTGCAGCCGGCCGCGGTCGCGGTCAGCTTGTGCACGAAGCGGCCGTGGTAGGACTCCTGGAAGGCGTCCACGAACACCTTCCAGTTGCAGTTCACGTCGGCCCTGAGCGTGTGCATGCGCTGCATGGTGTGAAACGGAAAGTCCTTGATCTGCTCGCCGAAACCGCCCAGATACTGGGCCAGCGGTGCGGCGGCCGGATTGACGGTGACGAAAATGAAGCCGGCAAAGGTCTCGCAGCGCGCCGGCGGCAGACCCAACTGTGCACGGTCCAGATCGAAGAACACCTCCTCGTCCGGCACGAACACGCACTGCCCGGCCGTGTCGTAGGTCCAGCCGTGAAAGCCGCATGCAAAGCCCTTGGCATTGCCGCGGCCCTGGGCCACTTGGTTGCCGCGGTGGCGGCACACGTTGTGAAAAGCCCGCACCTCGCCGTCATCACCGCGCACCAGGATGATCGAGGCCTTCAGGACGGCGATGTCCTTGACCACGTAATCGCCCGGCTTCTGGATGTCCTCGACGCGCCCCAAGTTCAGCCAGACCTTCCTGAAGATGGCCTCGCGCTCGCGCTCGAAATACTCGGGCGACACCACCGGCGCCACCGGCACGGGTCCGGTGCCAAGATCGGGGCACTGGCGCAGGTATGGATGCAGCGTGTCGACAGCGGGCTGGTTCATGGGAAACCTCCTTGGCTTGAATCAGGCCGGCAGAATATGGAAACGGGCCGCGTCAAAACCCCACGGCACGTCGGGGTCCTTGTAAATCTCGACCGCCGGCGCCACCTCCATGAACATCAGAGCCAGATCGAGCAGCGCCTGATCCCCGGGCGCAAGCGCCGGCAGGGATTGCTGGTTCAAGTGCTGGATAATGGCGTCCATGCGCGGCAGCAGCGTGTTGTAGAACGCCTGCAGGTCGGCCATGGACGAGGTCCGGCGCCTGCGGTTGCGCGCCGCCTCATCGCCGATCGCCCAGCCGGCTGTAATCAGGTGTTCGATATCCGCGAACTGGCTTGGTAATGCCATCGTTTTTTCTCCTCCTTGCACGGTCCCGGGCTATCCGGCCCGTCAAACCCCATGCTGGCGCAGTCCGAAGGCCGGCGCAAGCCCGACCGAATGATCGTTTAAACCCATGCTGATCAACCTGCGCTCAGTGACCGTCCAGTACTCCCGCGAGCCCGTGCTGGAGCGGGCCAACCTGGTGGTGGAAGAAGGCGACCGGCTGTGCCTCATCGGCCGCAACGGCGCCGGCAAGTCCACGCTGCTGAAGGTGCTGGCCGGCGAGTTGAGCCCTGACGCGGGCGAGGTGGAACGCCGCGATGGCCTGCGCGTGGCCCAGTTGCCGCAGGACGTGCCGCGCGACATCAGCGGCTCGATTTATTCGGTGGTCAGCGCCGGCCTTGGCCCGCGCGGGCATTTGCTGGATGAGTACCAAGCGGCGCTCGAAGCCGGCGCCGATCAGGCGCGCCTGGAGGCACTGCAACACGACCTCGAAGCGGCCGGCGCCTGGACGGCGCGGGTGGAAGTGGATGCCCTGCTCACGCGCATGGGCCTGCCGGCCGGCAGCGAATTCACCCGGCTGTCCGGGGGCATGAAGCGGCGCGTGCTGCTGGCCCGCGCGCTGGTCAGCCAGCCCGACCTGCTGCTGCTGGACGAACCCACCAACCACCTCGATCTTGCAGGCGTCACCTGGCTGGAGGAATTCCTGCTCGGCACGCCCCTGACGCTGGTGTTCATCAGCCACGACCGGGCGTTTCTGGACCGCATCTCCACCCGCATCGTGGAAGTCGACCGCGGCGCGCTGCACAACTGGCCGGGTCGCTATGCCGACTACCGGCGGCGCAAGGCTGAGGCGCTGGCGGCCGAGAGCGCCTCCAACAAGGACTTCGACAAAAAACTGGCCCAGGAAGAAGCCTGGCTGCGCCAGGGCGTGAAGGCCCGCGGCACCCGCAACATGGGCCGCGTGCGGGCGCTGGATGATCTGCGCGAACAGGCCGCCAACCGGCGCAAATACCAGCAGCGGGCGCAAATCCGGGCGCAGTTTGGCGAACAGTCCAGCAAGCGCGTGCTCGAGGCGCTGCAGGTCAACGCGCGCATCGCGGACACCACCGTGCTGCGCGACTTTACCTTCAAGCTGCAGCGCGGCCAGGTGCTGGGCATCATCGGCCCCAACGGCTGCGGCAAGACCACGCTGCTGCAAGTCCTGCTCGGCCAGCGCGCGCCCGACAGCGGCACCGTGATCCACGGCGAGAACCTGCAGGTCGCCTACTTCGACCAGAACCGCGAACAGCTGGACCTGGACCGCGACGCCGTCTGGAACGTGGCCGACGGCGCCGAGCGCATCGATTTCGACGGCAGCACACTGCACGTGCTGGGCTATCTGAAGGCGTTTTTGTTCACGCCCGACCGGGCCCGCACGGCCGTCAGGCTGCTGTCCGGCGGCGAGCGCAACCGCCTGCTGCTGGCGCGCCTGTTCGCCAAACCATCCAACGTGCTGGTGCTGGACGAACCGACCAACGATCTCGACGTCGAGACCCTGGAACTGCTAGAGAACCTGATCCTGGACTACCCCGGCACCGTGCTGCTGGTATCCCACGACCGCGCCTTTCTGAACGAAGTGGTCGACGGCCTTCTGGTGCACGAGGGCGAGCGTGGCTTTCGCCACTACGTCGGCGACTACGACGACTGGCTGCGCCAGCGACACGTCGAAGCCGTACCCGCCCGCAAGACGGCCAGCACCCCTGCCCCACCGCGCGCCAAACCCGCCACACCCGGCCTCACCCCGGTCGAACAGCGGGAACTGAAACGCCTGCCGCAGGACATCGAAAAACTCGAAGCCCGCATCGCCGCGGCGCATCAGCGCATGGCCGCAGCAGACTTCTACCAGCAGCCGGTCGACGCCCAGCGCCAGGCCCAGCAGGCTCTTCTGGATATTGAGACAGCACTTCAACTCACCTATGCCCGCTGGGAAGAACTGGAATCGCGCCAATGCGCGCCATCAACCCCCAGCCTTGAGTGAGCCCGCGCCGCTGCAAGACGCCCAGACATCGAAAACACCGCTCGACGCCGACTGGCAACGTTCGGCCTACCCCGTGCCGTCTCACAGCAAGAAGCGCTCTGATCAACAAAAAAATCAGCAATCGACGGTAACTGTAAGACCTTATTAGTAAGTTTTAATGTAAGGTGTCTCAACGCCGTTGAGCGGCTGCCTATTTGGGAGGCCTAGATGAGTCTGAACGATCGGACAGGATTGACGACGACCGGCGATACTCTTCCGGCCGAGACCCCCTTCGAAGGGGGCGACCTGATCGTCCACTACCTGCAGCAGATCGGCGTCGAATACATATTCGGCGTACCGGGCGGCGCCATCGAACCGCTGGTCAACGCCATCGCGCGCGGCATGCGCCGCGGCGGCCCCAAGCTCGTCGTTGCCCGCCACGAATCGGGTGCCGCCTTCATGGCCGACGGCTATGCCCGGGAAACCGGCAAGCTCGGTGTGTGTTTTGCCACCACCGGGCCGGGGGCGACCAATATGATTACCGGGGTGGCGGGCGCTTATCACAATCGCAACCCGGTTCTCGCAATCACCGCTCAGACCCGACTGGAAACCTTCGGCCGCGGCGCCATGCAGGAGTGTAGCGACACAACAGTCAACACGGTGGGCATGTTCCAACACTGCACGCGTTACAACTCGTTGGTGTCGCATCCAAAACAGTTTGAACCGAAGCTTATCGCCGCAATCCTGAATGCCTTCCGCGAACCGCACGGGCCAAGCCATCTCGGCATACCACTCGACATTATGCGTACATCGATCGAGGTTGATCCAGCTGTCGATCTCATGATGATTCTGCGCACCCGCCATGGCATCGACGAGGCGGCCACAGCCGAGCTCGCGCGACAAATCCAACTGGCACGCAAGCCGGTATTTCTTATAGGCGAGGGCGTCAAGGATGGCGCGAGCAGAGTACTGGCTCTGGCGTTGGCGCTTGATGCACCGGTAATTGTTACTCCGCATGCAAAGGGCTTTGTAAGCTCCTTTCATCCATGCTTCAAAGGCGTCTACGGCCTTTCTGGGCATGACAGCGCCGAAAAGGTGTTAGCCGACCCCTTGGTCGATTGCGTAATTGCAGTTGGCTGCAGCTTGGGCGAGTGGGCAACTGCCGGCTGGGACCGACACACCCTCCTTAATCAACGCCTGATTCATGTCGATGCCAACGCGGAAAATTTTGTGAATTCCGCGATGGGGCGATTACATGTCTTGGGAGCGCCGGGAGAAGTCTTCGAGCGCGTCGGAGCCATCATCCAGAGTGGCGTTAAACCCAGCTCTATCGCCACACCTGTGCCCCGCGCCTCAGTCAAGAGTAGCCTTCGCATAGTTTCTGACCGCGCTGAGCGACCACTGCCGAATTGCGCGCTCGACGAACCGACGGAATGGGTTTCCAATGCCACGCCGCTGAAACCGCAGCGACTGATGCGCGACCTGCCCTATCTGCTGCCTCCGGGAACCCGATTTATCGCCGATGGGACAGCGGCGAAAGGTTGGGCAATTCACTACCTGCATATTCCAGACCGGCGCTTTGGCGAGCGCCGTTTACCGGCGACCATGCTTTCGGATAAACAAGCGGACTCCTCCTCCGCCACACCACGTCTGCAAGACCGCCGACAGGAATCTGCGGGGCTGTTTCGCACATCCATGGAGTTCAGCTGTATGGGCTGGGCAATCGGACACGCAGTGGGCGCGGCGTTCGCCCGTCCCGATCTGCCGGTCGCCTGCCTGACTGGAGACGGCAGCATATTAATGAATGGCCAGGAAATTACGGTTGCGGCCGAGAATCGGCTGCCAGTTTTTTTTATCGTGCTCAACGATTCGGCGCTTGGGACCATCCGACATGGACAAATGCTCGGCGGCGCTGAGCAGATAGGTTGGAAACTGCCGGAAATTGATTTTGCGTTGATGGCCAAGGCCATGGGTATCAAGGGCTTTGTCGTCCACACCGTCGAGGATCTCCAAGGCATTGACTGGGAAGGCCTGTGGAAAGCGCGGTCACCCGCTCTCGTTGACGTGCGGATCGACCGCAATGCAGTGCCACCCATCAAGCAGCGCATGAAATCTCTAGGTGTCGGCCATTGAGCAAGAGCAAGGAATTCATCCATTCACGTATCTGGAAGGAGAGCCCCGCCGCTGACAACCCATTTGCCGCCGAGGCTTGCTATTGCCGCGGCTACGACGTTTACGGCGAAGTTCTAAAGAAGGCGAGTTTCGTCGAGTACCTGTACCTGCTTTTCGTCGGCGAGCGCCCAACGCCGACACAGGCGGAGCTCCTTGAGCGACTGGCCATCGCGCTAGCCAATCCGGGCCCCAGGGAAGCAAGCGTGCATGCCGCCATGTGCGCCGGCGTAGGCGGCTCACCCGCCGCCGCGGCACTGATGGCGGCGCTTGGGGTGGGTGCCGGCAACCTTGGCGGCGGGCACGAGGTGCGGGTCGCGATGGAAGCCTGGGAGCGGCTGGGCTGCGATCTGGCAGCCTGGCAGGCGTTCCTGGCAAATCCGCCGCAAGCCGAGCGCGCCGACATCTGGACACCAATGGAACACGCACCCGGCTTCGATCCGCATGGCGTGCGCTGCGCCACGCCTGTTCTTCAGACTCTGGAGGCGCTGCGTGCGATCGGCGCCGGCCCGCATCTGCCCTGGCTCGCCATGCACCGCGAGGCACTCGAAGCCGCGGCCGGGGCACCACTTGCACTGTCGGGTGTGGCCGCCGCCGCCTGCCGGGATCTCGGCCTCGGTGCCGAGCAGGGCGAGATGCTGTACCTGCTGCTGCGCCTGCCGGGCGCAGCGGTGCATGCGCTGGAACAGAAGGAATACGGCTTTCGGCGCTTTCCGTTTTTCCACGGCGCGGTCAAGTATGTGGGCCCGGTTGCCGATAACGGTTGAATTTGTGGCGGGGCGGACATGAGTAATCAAATACTGTTTGAATACGAGGACCATTGGCCGACGGAACTGGGCGCCGTGTCGGTGGCGGACGGCACGGTCACCTTCCGCGGTCACGACCTGCTCAATGCCCTGGAAGACCTGAGCTGGATGGACCTGCTCATGTACGGCATCACTGGGCGACGCTTCAGCCCGGCCCAGCTCGAACTGTTCCAGGGCCTGTGGAAGATCTCGGCGAGTTATCCCGAGCCACGCATCTGGAACAACCGCGTCGCGGCCCTGGGCGGTAGCGCGCGCAGTACGCCGGGCCTGTCGCTGGGTGCGGCCATCGCCGTCACGGATGCCACCATCTACGGCCAGCGACCGATGATCGGCGTGTTCGATTTTCTGCGACGGGCGCGGGCAGCACGCGACAACGGCGAACCGCTGGAAGATTTCGTCGCCCACGAATTGAAGACTTACCGCGGCATTCCGGGATACGGCAGGCCCTTGCGCAGCGAGGATGAGCGGATTGCGCCGGCCGAACGCCTGGCGCGCCGCCTCGGGCTGTGGGGCGGGATACACAGCCTTTTGGCATTCGAGGTGGCAGATATTCTCAAAAATCATCGAATGGGGATGAATGTGGCTGCCATCGCAGGCGGACTGTGCGCAGACCAGGGACTGTCACCGCCAGAGTATTACCGGCTGACGCTACTTGCATTCACGGCGGGCCTGATTCATTGCGAATTCGACGCTACCCGTCATTCCGAAAGCGTCCTGTTTCCACTACGCTGTGACCGCTTGCAGTACCGCGGCCCGCAGCGTCGGGCCTGGTAAAGCGCAGCACAGCCACCGAGGGTGAGAGCGATATGGTGGGCATCGAAACACCGCGAATGTTGTGCTCATGTGGACTTGCACGGGCTGTGCTATCGGCGGCGCTCCTCGCAGGACCGCCGCTCGCCAGCGGGCAAACAGCCGACGAAGCGGCGCTGGCCGAGTTCTATGGCAGTCCCGAAATGGTCAGCATCGCCACCGGCACCGTACAACCATTGCGCGAGAGCCCTGCCATTGCCAGCGTGATCACGGCCTCAGACATCGCCGCCATTGGCGCTACCGAACTCAACGAAGTACTGGAAACTGTCCCAGGTCTACACGTCGGTGTATCCGGTGTCGGTTACAAGCCCATCTTTTCGATTCGTGGCATCCACACCCAGACCAATCCTCAGGTACTGGTGTTGATCAACGGACTACCGATAAAGAATGTTTTCGACGGTTCGCTCGGTGCCTCGTGGGGTCGCATGCCCGTGACCGGTATTGCGCGGATCGAAGTCATACGCGGACCCGGATCGGCGCTTTACGGAGCGGATGCGTTTTCCGGAGTCGTCAACATCATCACGAAGTCCAGCGTGGACGTGCAGGGACTGGAGTTGGGTGCCCGCGGCGGCTCTTTCGATCGCAACGACCAATATCTGCAATGGGGTGGCGATGTTGGCAAGTTCGACGCCTACTTTTATCTGGAACGCCACCACAGCGACGGTCCCCAGCGGCGCATTGGCGCCGATGCCCAGACAACGCTCGATGCGCTGTTCGGCAGCGCCGCCTCGCTTGCGCCTGGACCGGCAGAGTTGGACCGGGATAACGTGGAAGCGCGGGCGGACATCAGCCGCGGTTACTGGCGCCTGCGCGGTGGTTTCCAGGAAATCAACGATGGCGGCATTGGCGCCGGGGTGGCGCAGGCGCTGGATAGTGTCGGCCGCGGCGATGGCCGGCGGCTGAGTGCCGATCTGAGCTACGACAATCCCCGCTTCGGTAACAACCTTGGCCTGACGGGCACCCTGAGTTACTACAACGTGGAGAACCTGGCCCGGCTGCGGCTGTTTCCGCCCGGTGCCTTCGGCGGCATGTTTCCCGACGGCGTACTCGGCAACCCGGATGTTTACGAGCGCCATTATCGCGGCGAGCTGAGCGCGCTTTACACGGGAATCGCCCGGCATCGCCTGCGCCTGGGGGGTGGTTACCGCAAGGAAGACCTGTACCGGGTGGAAGAAAGCCGCAACTACACGCTCGTGGATCTGGGGGCACCGTTCGGCACGGTGCCTTTTCCGCTGGGGGGCCTGGTCGATGTGACGGACCTCGCGGCCTTCGTTCGTGAGGAAAACCGCACGGTCGGGTATGCCTTTGCCCAGGACGAATGGAACTTCCGGCGTGACTGGACGCTGACCACCGGTGTGCGGGTAGACGATTATTCCGACTTCGGTGCCACCGTGAACCCGCGTCTGGCGCTGGTCTGGCAGACTAGCTACAGCCTGACCACCAAGCTGCTCTACGGTCGGGCTTTTCGCGCGCCGTCGTTTGGAGAACTCTACAACGTCAACAATCCAGCCAATCTGGGGAATTCCTCGCTGGATCCCGAAACCATCAACACCTGGGAATTTGGCCTCGACTGGGACGCCGGTCGCGGTCTGCGCGCCGCGGTCAATATCTTCTATTACAAGATGGACGACATCATCCGCTTCGCTGCGGCTGGGGGAGGCGCCAGCTTCACCGCGCAGAACACCGGCCGCCAGACCGGCTACGGCCTGGAGACAGAACTCGCCTGGCAGGCCGCGCGGCGCCTGCGCCTGTCCGGCAATTACGCATACCAGAAATCCACCGACGAGGCCACCGACACCGACGTGGGATTCGCGCCTACGCACCTTGCCTATCTGCGCGCCGACTGGATGTTCACCCAGCAGTGGAGTGTGTCCGGCCAGACGACCGGCGTGTTCGACCGCAAGCGCCCACCGGGCGATACCCGGACCAAGATCGACGACTATGTGACCTTCGACCTGACCCTGCGCGGGCAGCGTCTGTTCGGCGACGACTGGGGTATGAGATTATCTGCACGTAATTTGTTCGATGCCGATGTGCGCGAGCCGAGCGCCTCCTCGCTCATCCCGAACGATCTGCCGATGGCCGGACGCAACGTGTTTGTGGAACTCAGCAAGGCATTTCACTGATCGGCCCGGTCTTCTTTGACCCTGAAACCAGGCATCCCATGCCAGCGCCTTGCCGCGACACACACTACAAGCCCCTGTTCCTCAGGCTGGCTGTTCCTTTATTTTTTTTTGGAGTTTTCTCAAGCCTGGCCTGCGATGCGGCGGCGGCAGACGTGCTGGCCGTGGTGCCGGATGTACGCGAGCCCTATCGATCAGTGCTGTATCAGATGGTGGACGGCATCCGCAAGACGGCCAGCGTTCGCCTGCTGGAGATCCCCGGTGCGCAAGGCAGCCCACCAGCGCAAGCACTTTCCGTGGCCGACGAGCGCGTCCTGATTGCACTGGGCAGCACCGCCCTGGACGCGACCAGCTCGCTGTCGACGCAGATCCCCATCGTGGTCGGGGCCGTTGTGGCGCCTGCCGGCCAGCCACCGCTGCCCGGCATCAGCCTGGAGTCCGACCCTGGCGCCCTGTTCGAGCAATTACTGCGCCTCAGACCCGGCATCCGCACCGTGCACTGGCTGTACCGCCCTGCCCGCAGCGGCTGGTTGCTGGAACGCGCGCAAGCCGCGGCCCGCAAGCTCAAACTGGAGCTGGCCGCGGTGGCCACCGACGACGCGCGAGCCGCGGCGCAGGGATATCAAGAAATCCTGAACAGCGCCGATAGCGCTACCGAAGCACTGTGGCTGAGCCAGGATCCGGCACTGGTAAACGACGACTCGACGTTGCCGGACATTCTCAACCGGGCATGGGCAAACAACATTGTCGTTTTCTCCGGTTCGGTCCAGCATGTGGCGCACGGCGTTTTGTTTGCGCTGTTTCCGGACAACGAAGCGATGGGGGCTGACTTGGCACGACTCGCACTTGCACACGCCAGTGGCAAAACGGTGCGGTTCGAGCCAAACCGCGGCCTGCGCCGGGCCATCAACCGGCGCACGGCGGAGCATCTTGGAATTCGTCTGGCGGTCGATGACTATGACCTTGTGCTCCCGGCCCGCTGATCGCGAACCTCCCTCACTACCGTTGCCATGAACCGTACCAATTTCATCGCCAGGCGCGTTGCCCAGCTGCGCAGCGACACCCTGATGATGCTGGTGTGCATCGTCGGAATCACGCTGCTGTCATTGACTGCGGCAACCGGTATTTCAGTGCTGTCGGTCAACAAGGCACGCGACGACCTGCTCAATCAGGGCCGGCTGCTGACGGAGCGCTACGCGGCGCAGGCCACGCTGGCACTGCTCTATGGCTCCCCGGACAACGCCAAGGCAGCCACCGACAACCTGCTGCGGTTTCCAAACGTGGTCGGCGTGGCGGTGTTCAATGCCGACGGCTCGATCCTGCTGCGGCATGGCGCGGTCGGCGCCCGGCAGGCGCCGGCAATCGACTCCTGGCGCGCCGACGAGAGCACGCGCGTGCTCGACGACAACGATTCCTACTGGCTGTTTGGGGCGCCGGTATTCGTCGGCAATGCCAGCCAGGATCTGACCGTTTTCGGCGAAACGGTCCCGCCGCCGCAATACCAGGGGCAGGTTGCGATTGCCATCAGCAAGGCGGCCCTGCGGGACGTCACCCGCGACATCGTGGTGTCCACCGCGACGATGACCGTGCTCACCGCCGCCGTACTGATGCCGCTGCTGCTGCTGATCCTGCGCCGCATATCGAACCCCATCCAGGCACTGGCCCGGGTCATGGCGCGCACCGAAGCGGGCGAGATATCGGCCCGCGCCGAGTTGTCCGGACCGGCCGACGTGCAGCAGATGGAGCACGCCTTCAACAGCATGATGGACCGGCTGCAGGACCGCGAGCAGGAACTGCGCAGCGCGCGCGACGCCGCCCTGAGCGCCGCGCGTGTGAAAGCGCAGTTCACCGCCAACGTGAGCCACGAGATCCGCACTCCGCTCAATGGCCTGCTTGGCATGCTGCAGTTGCTGCGGGAGTCGCCGCTGACGGACAAGCAGTTGGAACGGCTGACCATCGCCGAGGCCTCCGGCAATACCCTGCTCGCGCTGATCAACGACATCCTGGATTTTTCGCGGCTGGAATCCGGGCGTGTGGAAATCGAGCACATACCGTTCGATTTGCATGCCAAGGTGCGCGAAATTTCCACCCTGTTCGAGCTGCAGACACGCAACAAGGGCATCGCCCTGCAGGTCGATATCGGCGCCGACGTTCCGTCGGGCGTGGTCGGGGATCCGATTCGATTCGGTCAGGTACTGACCAATCTGATCGGCAACGCGATCAAATTCACCCCGGCCGGCGAAGTCAGGGTCCAGATCGACACCGTCGAGCGTGGCGATGCGGACACCCGGCTGATGTTCCGGGTCACCGATACCGGCATCGGCATCGCCAGCGAGGATCTGGAACGCATCTTCCAGTCCTTCACCCAGGCCGACAGTTCGACCACGCGGCAGTTCGGCGGCTCTGGCCTTGGCCTGACCATCACCCGCCAGCTGGTCGAACAGATGGGTGGCCAGATCGGCGTCGACAGCACGCCCGGTGTTGGCAGCAGCTTCTGGTTCTCGCTGCCGTTCGATGTGGCGCCCCAGATCGCCGAGCCAGCGGCGCCGGCGTTCCATGCCCCGCCGCGGCCGCTTGCAAACAACTCGCGCGTATTGGTGGCCGAGGACAACGCGACCAACCAGCTGGTCGCCAAGGGGCTGCTGGAAGCCTGTGGCTGCACGGTCGAGGTGGTCGGCGACGGCCAGGCCGCCGTGGACGAATGGGCGACCGGCGCGTACGCGATCATCTTCATGGACTGCAACATGCCGGGCGTCGACGGTCTTGAAGCCACGCGCCGCATCCGCGCCGGTGAACCGGCCGGGCAGCGGGTGCCGATCATTGCCATGACTGCCAATCTGGAGGCCGCGCTGCAGGAGCAGTGCCATGCCGCCGGCATGGATGACGCCCTGCCCAAACCGATGCAGCTTGCCGGCGTGCAGCAAATACTGGAGAAGTGGACCTCCACCCGCGCGATTGCACGGCCGCCCGAGCCTGCTGCCGCCCTCGGTGAGGCCCCAACCACCACAGCCGTCCTGAACACCGCCCTGCTGTCCGAACTGCACGATGCCATCGGCGACGCCCTGCCGACCGTCATTCGCACGTTCATCACGGATTCGGCGCGCTATTTCGTGGATTTGCGCGACGCCATCGGCCAACGCGACACGGTGCGTATTCGCGATCTGGCGCATACGCTGAAGGGCAGCGCCAGCAACCTGGGCGCCGAAATGCTGGCCGATCTGGCCCAGCGCGTGGAACGCATGGCCAGTGGCAGCAACCCGGACATCGCCGGTCTGGAGCGCCTCAGCGACGACTTCGACCGCCAGCACACGGCGGCGCGGGAAGCCCTCGCGCATTGGTCCTCCGGTCAGCTTGGCAGTAAACCGACCGAAATCGCGCAGTCGAATTTCACGATACTGCTGGTGGAAGATGACCACAGCACGCGCCTGGCACTGCGCGGCATTCTGAGCCTCGAAGGCTACCGCGTGATCGAGGCCGGCGACGGCGAGGAGGCCATGCAGCTGTACCCGCGGGTGCGCCCCGACCTGGTGCTGCTGGATGCCCGCCTGCCCCGTCAGGACGGCTTCACGACCTGCCGGCAAATGCTTGCCCTGCCGCAGGCGCACCGCACGCCGGTGCTGATGATCACCAGCCTTGCCGATGAGATTTCGGTGGAGCGAGCGTTTCGAGCCGGTGCCGCCGACTACATCACCAAGCCGATCAATTTCGGCGTGCTGCGACGGCGCGTCACACGGCTGCTTCAGGCCGGTGCATCGGAGCGAAACGCCCACCGTCTCGCCTATCACGACGTGCTGACGGGGCTACCGAATCGGGCCGGCTTCCGGGAACGGTTGCGTGAGCGACTGGAGCGTTCAGACGCCAGTACCAAGCTCGCCGTGGTCGCCCTCGACCTGGACCGCTTCAAGGTTTTGAACGAGAGCCTCGGCCACGACGTGGCCGACGAGGTGCTGGTGCAACTGGCCGACCGTATCCGGCGCCAGCTGCGGGCGGATGATTTGCTGGCACGGGTTGGCAGTGACGAGTTCGGCCTGGCGTTCGAAATCGAGGGCCCGGACACAGCCGTCGCCGTAGCCAACAAGATTCTGGGCAGCGTCGGCCTGCCGCTGCATGTCGCTGACCAGGAACTTGTGCTCGGCGCCAGCATCGGCATTGCGCTGTACCCGACCGACGACAGCGGCCTGGACGGACTGATTCGGCACGCCGAAACGGCCCTGAATCAGGCCAAGTCAGCCGGCGGCGGGCGGCACCATTTCTGGCAGACCCACATGAGCGTCGCCGTGCGGCGGCGCCTGGACATGGAAACCGACCTGCGCAAGGCCCTGGAACGGTCCGAACTGATGCTGTTCTACCAGCCGCAGATGAACCTGGGCAGCGGCATGGTCACCGGCGTCGAGGCCCTGATCCGCTGGCAGCATCCGCAACGCGGCCTGGTCTCGCCGGCGGACTTCATCCCGCTGGCCGAGGACACCGGCCTGATCGGTCCGATCGGCGAATGGGTGCTGCGCGAGGCCTGCCGGCAGAACCGCCTGTGGCAACAGCACGGCCTGCCGCCGCTGCGGATGGCCGTGAACGTGTCCGGACACCAGCTTGCAGCACCGGAATTCGTCGACACCGTAGCCCGCGCGCTGCAGGAAACCGACCACGCGCCGCAGCGCCTGGAGCTCGAAATCACCGAAACCACCCTGATGCGCGATCTGGACGCCTCGGCGAAGGTTCTGAGCCGCCTGCGCAGCCTCGGGGTGCGCCTGTCGATCGACGATTTCGGCACCGGTTATTCGTCACTGGGCTACCTGAAACACCTGCCCGTGCAGACGGTCAAGATCGACCGCTCATTCGTCGCCGAGTTGCCGGAGAACACCCACGACGCGGCCATCACCAACGGCATCATCGACATGGGTCACAACCTGGGCCTGGAGATCGTCGGCGAAGGCGTCGAGACCGCCGCCCAGCTGCGCTACCTGCGCGAACGCGGCTGCGACGTGATCCAGGGCTACCTGCTGCACGCCCCGACCACGCCCGGCAGCATCGAAACCTGGCTGAAGAACAATCAGCGCCCGAACGTCGCCGGGCTCGGCATCGTAAAAGGGCCGCGCGGACGCCGCTGATTTGTGATGCCCGCGCCGGCGGATCAACACCCTCTCAATAGGCGACCGAGAACTCCTGCCAGGGATAGGCGTCCTGCGGCCAGGGGTTGAAGAACAGCTCCACCGCCACCGAGATTTCCACCAGCGACAGGGCCAGATTCAGCAGGTTGCGCTCGCGCTGCGGCAAGGTATCCAGCGAAAAGCCGTTCAGGTACTGAATGGCCTCATCCAAGCGCGGCTTGACCGCCCTGTAGAACAGTTCCAGCTGCGCCTGCGTGCTGTGCATGCGCTGCTCGCGCCGGGCATGCTCGGTGGCCAGGCACCAGGTGGCGGCATACGGCTCCCAGTCGGCGAACTGGGCCGGCAGCATCGGCTCGGACGCCATCATGCCGCCAGCCACTGGTTGATGATGTGCATCTGGTGGCGCAGCGCGATTTCCAGCTCGCTGATCGTGATGTGCTTGAGTACGCCGGTTTCCATCATCTGCTGCGTCGCCTCCAGCGTGCTGAAGTCCTCCAGCACCGCGTCGCGCAGCAGGATCTTGGTGTGCTCCTGCGCCAGCAGCCCTCCGGCGTGCTCGGCCTTGAGCTGGTAGATGTCCATGGTCCAGCGGGTGCGGTTCTCGGAAATCGGCCAGAAGTTGTAGGTGAAATACCAGCCCGGCCCGGTGTCGCAGAAGAAGTTCGGAAACACCACATTGATGTCGAACCACCAGTTCTCGTCCCGGTTCGGGTTGATGCCCGGGAACTGATCCTTGGCGGTGGCAAAGGTTGGCCCGTACTTGCCGACGATCATGCCGACCTCCGGTGGCCGGTAGTCCGGATTCGCCCAGGCCGACAGGGATCGGTGCGGTCCGTGGAAGCGCACCGAGGTCAGCGCCGCGCTCGGATTCGGAGCCGCCGCCGCGGACTGTGGCAGCGAGGCGCGGTGCACCATGATGGCGTGAAAGGCCTCCTGGAATGCATCCAGCACCACCTTCCAGTTGGCGCGCGGCGTCGCCTCGTAGCGGGCAATGCGCGTGCAGCGGTCGAACGGGAACGGATCGAGCTGGTCGGCCATGCCACCCAGGAAGTCGCGCAGCCCCTGCGCCGGCTCGGTCTGCGGGTGAATGAACACGAAGCCATTCCAGGTATCCAGCGTCACCGGCTTCAGACCGAGCTTGCAGCGGTCGGTGCCGGGCGGAAAGTATTCCTCGCCGGCCATGTGCTTCAGCTCGCCGTCGTTGCCGAACACCCAGCCATGGAAGCCGCAGGTAAAGCCCCTGGCGTTGCCGGATTTGTGCTGCGCCACCTTGTTGCCGCGATGGGTACAGATGTTGTGAAACGCCCGTAGCTGGCCGTCCTCGCCACGGGTCAGGATCAGCGACCAGCCCAGCACCTCGATGTCGACCACCCGGTAGTCGCCCGGATTGGGAATGTCCTCGGCCCGCGCCACCTCCAGCCAGGCGCGCTTGAACACTTTCTCGCGCTCGCGCTCGAAAAACTCGCGGCTGATGTAGGGCGCTACCGGCAGTGGACCGTCGCCCATGACCGGCACGGCGGTCGGATATTTGGTGATGAACGGCTGTTCGGTGGCGCCCATGTCGGATCTCCTTGGCAGCGGGCCCGGCGCGCCAGTGGGGGCTGCCGGCAATGATCCGAATGATGGCTAGTTAACGATCGTTTGACAAGGTCGGCCGGCCCGGGCGGGCGGGTTCACGGGTCGATGAAGCGCCGCCGACTGGCGCACCTGCCGCCGCCCGCAAGCGACCGACGTAACGAAAGGTCAGATTGATACGCACGCCGACCGCCGCGCGGGTCTTGGGTACGGCATGTTGCCAATGGCGCTGCGTATCGCCGGCCATGATCAGCAGGGAGCCATGTTCCAACGTCAGAGCCACGGTCTGCAAATCGCGACGACGGCGATGGCGCAGCACAAAACGACGCGTCGCACCGAGGCTGAGCGAGGCGATGACCGGCCGCGGACCCAGGCTTGCCTCGTCGTCGCTGTGCCAGCCCATGCTGTCGGCGCCGTCACGGTACAGATTGGCCAGCATGCCGTTAAAGGGGCAGTCGAGCTCGGCTTCGAGCCGCTGGCGCAGTGCGACGAGCGGCGCTGTCCATGGCAGGGGTTCGAGCGTCTGGCCGCTGTAGCCGTAGCGGGCATCGGCGTCGCCGTACCAGGCGCACAGCCGCGGCGTCAGGCATTCGCGCCCGAACAGCTTGAGCCGGTGCTGCTGCCAGTCCAGCGAGGTGGTCAGTTGCCCCAGCAATACGCTGGCTGCGTCCGGCGCCAGGAACTGCGGCAGGTGGTAGAGCAGGCCGTCCGGCAGGGGCACGACCCGTGCCCCCGGTGGCGCAGAAAATAACGCCGTCAGCGGTAGAAGACGTGGCCGCCGATGCGGGCAATCTGCGTCAGGCGCTTTGTCCAGGCCGGCCGGGAAGCGCGGGCCTGGGCGAAGTACAGCGCGCCATCGGTGGGGTCATCCACCCGTCCGGCCAGCACCTCGCGCGCCACTTCCTGTGCCGACTGCCACATGCGGGACGAGGTTGGCTGGTCGCTGCGACCGTCGCAATACCAGCCGAACTGGCAGGGCCGCTGATCGCCGCCCTGCTGCACGACCCCGCACACGCCGCCCGGAAAGCCGGCATGCTGGGCGCGGTTCAGCACCACGTGGGCGACCGCTACCTTGCCGGTCTGCGGCTCGCTGCCGGCCTCGAAATAGACGGCCAGCGCCAGGCAGCGCAGCGCGTCCGGCGGCACCTCATGCCCGGCGGCGCGGACTGCAGGTGGTGCCAAAAGCCCGGCCAAAAGTCCGCCAAACAGCACCGTCGCGGCAAGAAATGTCTTGATTTTCATATTCATCCCGTTCCTCACGGGTGAAGCCCGGCAGCCTTTATAACCCGTATGGTGCGCCAGGCCAAGCCTGCCGAGCCCGATCGAAGGGCTTGTCGGCACCCGGCCGGACCCCCTTGAAGGGGGCAGATCCACGACCGTGGGAGGCCCGCCCCCGGGCCGAATGTCTGGCTGGAGGATTCGCGGCGGCGGCGCCGCTCCCATAGATGGGGCGCGGCCAGGTCGGGTGAAACTTGCCTGCCCTCCCCTTCCTGGCGCTTTCACGCGATCGGTCGCCGGCCGCCGCCGCGCGCCAAGTCCCGCAACGGCAGGTCGCGTGGCACCTGGCTTTCCTGCGGCAGGCCGAGCAGGCGCTCGGCGATGATGGTGTGCTGGGTCTCGTCGGTGCCGCCGGCGATGCGCATGCACGGGTTCTCCAGCAGCGCTGCCGGTCCCATCAGCCACAGACCGAGGCTTGTCGTCTCCTGTGACCGCCTCGCAGATGGCGAGCGGCAGTTCGTCGGCCCCAAGACCCCCGCCGGGGCCACCGCGGGCCTCAGTGCCGCGCCACGCCGTCCGCGCGCGCGGCCTGCTTGACCGCCTCGGCCACTGCCGGCGCCACCGCCGGGTCGAACACGCTCGGGATAATGTAGTCGGCGCTGAGCGCCTCGGCCGGGATGGTGTCGGCGATGGCGTGCGCGGCGGCCAGTTTCATGCCACCGGTGATGCGCCTTGCCTGGCAGTCCAGGGCGCCGCGAAACAGCCCCGGAAAGCACAGCACGTTGTTGATCTGGTTAGGGTAGTCGCTGCGCCCGGTGGCCATGATGGCGACCAGCGGCAGGGCGATCGCCGGATCGACTTCCGGGTCCGGGTTGGACATGGCGAACACCACCGGATCGCGCGCCATGGCCTTCAGGTCATCGGCGCCGATCAGGTTCGGCCCCGACAGGCCGATGAAAAAATCCGCCCCGCGCAGTACCTCGTGCAGGCTGCCGGTTTCGTCATCGGGGTTGGTCATTGCCAGGTACTCGCGCTTGGCGGCATTCAGGTCCGTGCGCGCCCGCGACAGGGCGCCGCCGCGATCGCAGCCGATGATGTTGCGTACGCCCAGTTCGAGCAGGATGTCTGTGCAGGCAGTGCCGGCCGCGCCGACGCCGGCGACGACCACTTTCAGGTCCGCGGCGCGCTTGCCGATCACCTTGAGCGCGTTCAGGAAGGCCGCCGCCAGGACCACCGCGGTGCCGTGCTGATCGTCGTGAAACACCGGGATGTCGAGCATGTCCTGCAGGCGCTGCTCGATCTCGAAGCAGCGTGGCGCGGCGATGTCCTCCAGGTTGATGCCGCCAAAGCCGGGGGCCAGCGCCGCCACGGCCGCAATCACGGCTTCGGTGTCCTGTGTGGCAAGACAGATCGGAAACGCGTCCACGCCGCCGAATTCCTTGAACAGCTGCGCCTTGCCTTCCATGACCGGCATGGCGGCGTAAGGGCCGATGTTGCCCAGGCCCAGCACCGCCGAGCCGTCGCTGACCACCGCCACCGTGTTGCGCTTGATGGTCAGGTTCCAGGCCGCAGCCGGATCGGCGGCAATGGCCAGGCATACGCGCGCCACGCCGGGCGTGTAGACCATCGACAACTGGTCGCGCGTGCGCACCGGCGTCTTGCTGACGACCTCGATCTTGCCGCCCAGGTGCAGCAGGAAGGTGCGATCCGACCAGCTTTGCACCTCGATGCCCGGCACCGTGCGCAGCGCCGCCACGATGCGCTCGGCGTGCTGTTCGTCGCGGGTATCGACGGTGACGTCGCGCACGGTGTGCTGGGCATCGGCGCGCACGATGTCGATGGCGCCCACATCGCCGCCCTGGTCGCCGACGGCTTTCAGGGCCTCGGCCAGCAGGCCGGGGCGGCTTTCCAGGCGCAGGCGTACGGTGATCGAATTGCTGGAACTCATGGCCGGTCTCTCTTGAATGGGGTGTCAGATCATGGCCGCCGGAGCGGTGGTGGCGAGCAGCGCGGCGATGGCCTGCGGCTCGCGCAGGTTGCGGGCTTCTTCCACAACGCTGCGGGTCAGGTGCGGCGCCAGCAGCGCGATGAAGTCGTACACATAGCCGCGCAGGAAGCGACCGGGCGCAAACGCCACGTGCACCGTGCCGCGCGGCAACAGGGTGCCCGTGTCGCGCCTGACCAGGCCAGCATCCTGCGCCGCATCGAAGGCATCCGCCGCCATCAGGCCGACGCCGAGTCCTTCCTTCACATAGCGCTTGAGCACCGACGTATCGACAGCCGTCAGGGCCAGCTGCGGCGTGAGCCCGGCGGTCTTGAAGCACTCTTCCAGCGCCGAGTGACCGTTGAAGGCAAAGCTGTAGGTCACCAGCGGGTGGGCGGCGATATCCGCCAGGCTCAGTGACGCGATCTGCGCCAGGGGATGCCCGGCCGGGCAGAACACGGCGTAGCGCCAGCCGGCGACCGGCAGCAGCACCAGGTGTGGGTAAAGGGCCGCCTCGTCGGTGGTGATGACCAGGTCCACGTCGTCCTGACCGGCCATGTCCGCCAGTTGCTGCGGCGTGCCCTGAAACAGGTTCAGCCGCACCCCCGGGTAGCGTCGGTGGAACTCGCGAAGCACCGGCGGCAACACGAAGCCGGCCTGCGTGTGGGTGGTGGCGATGCCTAGCTCGCCGTGGTCGGGACTGGCCAGATCGCGCGTCAGGCGGCGGATGTTCTCGCTGCGGCCGAGGATTTCCTGCGCCTCCCGCAGCACCGCCCGGCCGGCCGCAGTGAGGCTGACGAACTGCTTGCCGCGGCGCTGGAAAAGATCCACGCCCAGTTCCTGCTCCAGCAGGCGAATCTGCTTGCTCACGCCCGGCTGCGAGGTGAACAGGCGCGCCGCCGCCGCCGAGACGTTCAGGTCCCGACGCACGATCTCGACCAGGTAGCGCAGCTGCTGGAGTTTCACGGCCGGGGGCCTCGCGGGCTATGCGCTGCTGACTGACGGCGGCGCGCCCCGCCATTGTCGTGCACGCGGCAGGCCTGGCGATCGATCGACATTCCCAAAAATCGTTGGAGCCGGGCGATCATCGCGCAGCAAAGCTGCGCCTACTCGACGGTTACCGACTTGGCGAGGTTGCGCGGCTGGTCCACGTCGGTGCCGCGGATCAGCGCCACGTGGTAGGCCAGCAGTTGCAGCGGCACGGTGAACAGCACCGGCGCCAGATGGCCGATGGTGTCGGTCGGTACCTCGACCAGGGCAATGTCCGTGCCGTCGAAACCGGCCCTGGCGTCGGCGAACACCAGCAGCCGGCCACCGCGGGCGCGGACCTCTTCCATGTTGGACTTGATTTTCTCGAGCAGCGGGTCGCTGGGTGCCACCGCCACCACCGGCATGTCGGCATCCACCAGCGCCAGCGGGCCGTGCTTGAGCTCGCCGGCGGCGTAGGCCTCGGCGTGGATGTAGGAAATTTCCTTCAGCTTCAGGGCGCCTTCCTGGGCCACCGGGTAGTGCACGCCGCGGCCCAGGAACAGGGCGTGATGCTTGTCGGCAAAGTCCGGTGCCAGCGCGGCAATGGTGTCGTCGAGTGCCAGCACCGCCTGCACGGCGGCCGGGAGGCGGCGCAGTTCGTCGACCAGGGCCGCCTCGCTGGCCGCGTCCAGCCGATGGCGGCGGCCGAGCGCCAGCACCAGCAGCATCAGCGACACCAGCTGGGTGGTGAAGGCCTTGGTGGAGGCTACGCCGATTTCCGGCCCGGCGTGGGTCATGAGTTTCAGATCGGCCTCGCGGGTGAGCGAGCTCTCCGGCACGTTGCAGATGGCCAGCGTGTGGGCGTAACCGCGGCGGCGCCCTTCGCGTAGCGCCTCGAGCGTGTCGGCGGTCTCGCCGGACTGCGAGATCGCCACCAGCAGGGCATCGGCCGGCACCACGCTGTCGCGGTAGCGGAACTCGGACGCGATCTCCACCTGACACGGCACGCCGGCCAAGGCCTCGAACCAGTACCGCGCCACGCAGCCGGCGTGATAGCTGGTGCCGCAGGCGACGATGCGCAGCTCGCGCACGCGATCGAAAATGGCCGCCGCTTCGGTGCCGAAGGCCGCTTCCAGCACGCGTCTTTCGCCCAGGCGCCCGTCCAGCGTGTCGGCAATGGCCTGCGGCTGCTCGAAGATTTCCTTCTGCATGTAGTGGCGATACGCGCCGCGCTCGGTGGCGGCGGCGCTCAGGCTGCTGCGCTGCACCGGCCGCTGCACCGGCTGGCCGTTGGCGTCCACGATGCGCAGCGTGCCGATGCCGACCTCGGCCACGTCGCCGTCGTGCAGGAACACCATGTCCTGCGTGAACGGCACCAGGGCGGCGGCGTCCGACGCCAGATACACCGCGTCCACCGCCATGCCGACGACCAGTGGGCTGCCCCGGCGCGC
Source organism: Immundisolibacter sp. (assembly GCF_014359565.1). Lineage (NCBI taxonomy): Bacteria > Pseudomonadati > Pseudomonadota > Gammaproteobacteria > Immundisolibacterales > Immundisolibacteraceae > Immundisolibacter > Immundisolibacter sp. Next base: position 81,666 of record NZ_JACIZD010000005.1, read on the forward strand.
CGCCAGCAGGCGATCCGGCTCGGCGCCCGACAGCACACCGATCGCAAACGCACCGTGCAGTTCCTTGGCCGCTGCGCGCACCGCATCGAACAGATCGAGACCGGCATCCAAATGCCGGCGAACCTGATGGCCGATGACTTCGGTGTCGGTCTGCGAGCTGAACTCGAAGCCGGCAGCGCGCTGGGCTTCGCGCAGCGCGGCGTGATTCTCGATGATGCCGTTGTGCACCACGGCCAGTTCGCCGCGCGAGATGTGGGGATGGGCGTTGGCCTCGCTGGGCGCGCCGTGGGTGGCCCAGCGGGTGTGGCCGATGCCGGCGTGGCTGCTGACCGGCTCCGCGGCCAGCCGGCGGGCGAGCTCCATGACCTTGCCCAGCGCCCGCACGCGGTGCAGGCGGCCGTCGTCCAGGCGTACGGCGATGCCGGCCGAGTCGTAGCCGCGGTACTCCAGCCGGCGCAGGCCCTCGATGAGGTCCGGCACGATGTCGTGCCGGCCGATGGCGCAAACGATGCCGCACATGCGTGTTACTGCCCGGTTTTCTTGCGCGGCCGTTGCCAGCCGGGTATGGATTTTTGCGGCGCCCGCGTGAGCGTGAGGCCACCAGCCGGCGCCTGGCGACTGATGACCGATCCGGCGCCGATGGTGGCGCCCGCGCCAATGCTGACCGGCGCCACCAGCGAGCTGTTGGAGCCGATGAAGGCATCGTCGCCGATCGTGGTGCGGTGCTTGTTGGCGCCGTCGTAGTTGCAGGTGATGGTACCGGCGCCGATGTTGACGCGTTCGCCGATGTCGGCATCACCCAGGTAACTCAAGTGGTTGGCCTTGGCGCCGGCGGCGAGGCGGCTGTTTTTCACCTCGACGAAGTTGCCGACGTGAACGTCGGCCGCCAGTTGCGTACCCGGCCGCAGGCGGGCGTAAGGGCCGACCACCGCGCCAGGTCCGACGCGCGCGCCGTCGACCAGGCTGAACGGTTCGATGCGCGCGCCGGCCTCGACGATGCTGTCACGCAAAATGCAGTGTGCGCCCACGCGAACGCCGTCGCCAAGCGCTACCCGGCCTTCCAGAATGACGTTGACGTCAATCTCGACGTCGCGCCCGACGCTGACGTCACCACGCACATCGAGCCGCTCGGGATCGCGCAGCGTGACGCCTTCCTGCAGCAGCCGCTGCGCCTGCCGGCACTGGAATTCCCGTTCGCAGCGGGCGAGCTGGGCGCGGTCATTGATACCCATGATCTCGATCTCATCGGCTGCCGGCACGCCTACCACGGACACACCGTCGGCCACCGCCATGGCCACGATGTCGGTCAGATACCTCTCGCCCTGGGCGTTGTCGGCCGTCAGCCGGCCAAGCCAGCCGGCCAGGCGACCGGCTGGGATCAGCAACGTGCCGGTGTTGACCTCGTGCAGCGCCAGTTGCTCGGCGGTCGCGTCGCGCTGTTCGACGATGGCCTGCACCGCGCCTTGCGCATCGCGCAGGATGCGGCCGTAACCGGTGGGGTCGTCCAGCATCGCGGTGAGGATGGCCAGCGCGTCCTGCGGCGCCTGCAGCAGCGTTCGCAGTGTCTCGACGCGCAGCAGCGGCACGTCACCGCACAGCACCAGCACGCGTCCGGCCGGCTCGATGTGGGGCAGCGCCGCAGCCACGGCATCGCCGGTGCCGCGCTGGCTGGTCTGGTGACTCCAGCGGCAGTCGGCATCGGCAAGGGCGGCTTTCAGTTGATCGCCACCGTGGCCGTAGACCAGCACCGGCCGGGCCGCACTGACGGTGTCCTCGAGCAGCGCCTGGGCGGTCACCAGCACGTGCCGGATCAGCGGCTGGCCGCCGAGCGGTTGCAGGACCTTGGGCAGGGACGAGCGCATGCGCTTGCCCTGGCCGGCGGCCAGGATGACGATCTGTAGCGGCGCGCTGCTCATGGTGTTGACCTTGGCGTCAGAGCACCTGGAGCGGGAAGTCTCAGCCGCCGGCGCGGCGGCGCAGGCGCTGGATGGTTTGCAGCTGTGCCATCGCCTCGGCCAGCTCGGCGCTGGCGGTGGCATATTCGAAATCGCCCTGACGGTTCTCCATCAGGGCCTCGGCGCGCTGTTTCGCTTCCAGCGCCGCGGCTTCGTCCAGATCGTGCGCGCGCACGGCGGTGTCGGCCAGCACGGTGACCGCGCCGGGCTGCACCTCCAGGATGCCGCCGGCCACGAACACCAGCTCCTCACTGCCGTCAGGCAGCTCGATGCGCACCGCGCCCGGCCGGATGCGGGTGATCAGCGGCGTGTGGCGGGGCAGGATGCCCAGTTCGCCCGCTTCGCCCGGCAGGGCGACGAATTTCGCCTCGCCGGAGTAGATCGAGGCCTCGGCCGACACGACGTCGACCTGAATTGTGGCGGCAGTGCTTGCCATCGGACGCCTCGCTTACTGGATCTTCTTGGCCTTCTCGAAGGCCTCGTCGATGGTGCCGACCATGTAGAAGGCCTGCTCGGGCAGGTGATCGCACTCGCCGGCGACGATCATCTTGAAGCCGCGGATGGTCTCCGACAGCGGCACATACTTGCCCGGCGAGCCGGTGAACACCTCGGCGACGTGGAACGGCTGGCTCAGGAAGCGCTGGATCTTGCGCGCCCGCGACACCGCCAGCTTGTCCTCCGGCGACAGCTCGTCCATGCCCAGGATGGCGATGATGTCGCGCAGCTCCTTGTAGCGCTGCAGCGTGGCCTGCACGGCGCGGGTGGTGTTGTAGTGCTCCTCGCCGACCACGTTGGGATCGACCTGGCGCGAGGTCGAATCCAGCGGGTCCACCGCCGGGTAGATACCCAGCGAGGCGATGTCGCGCGACAGCACCACCGTTGCATCCAAATGCGCGAAGGTGGTGGCCGGCGACGGATCGGTCAGGTCATCCGCCGGCACGTACACCGCCTGGATGGAGGTGATGGAACCGACCTTGGTGGAGGTGATGCGCTCCTGCAGGCGGCCCATTTCCTCGGCCAGCGTCGGCTGGTAGCCCACCGCCGACGGCATGCGGCCCAGCAGCGCCGACACCTCGGTGCCGGCCAGGGTGTAGCGGTAGATGTTGTCGACGAAGAACAACACGTCCTTGCCCTCGTCGCGGAACGATTCGGCGATGGTAAGGCCGGTCAACGCCACACGCAGGCGATTGCCCGGCGGCTCGTTCATCTGGCCGTACACCATCGACACCTTGGACTCGCCCAGGTGCTCCAGATTCACGACGCCCGATTCGGCCATCTCGTGGTAGAAGTCGTTGCCCTCGCGGGTGCGCTCGCCCACGCCGGCGAACACCGACAGGCCCGAGTGTGCCTTGGCGATGTTGTTGATCAGCTCCATCATGTTGACGGTCTTGCCCACGCCGGCGCCGCCGAACAGGCCGACCTTGCCACCCTTGGCGAACGGGCAGATCAGGTCGATCACCTTGATGCCGGTTTCCAGCAGCTCCTGCGACGGCGACAGCTCGTCGTAGGACGGCGCCTTGCGGTGAATCGGCGCCGTATGGGCCTGGTCCACCGGGCCACGCTCGTCGATCGGCCGGCCGAGCACGTCCATGATGCGGCCCAGGGTGGCCGCGCCCACCGGCACGGTGATCGGCTTGCCGGTGTCGGTCACCTTCATGCCGCGGCGCAGGCCGTCGGAGGAGCCCAGCGCGATGGTGCGCACGATGCCGTCGCCCAGCTGCTGCTGCACTTCCAGGGTCAGTTCCGAGCCTTCCATGACCAGCGCGTCATAGACCTTGGGCATCTGCCCGCGCGGGAACTCGACGTCCACCACGGCGCCGATGCACTGAACGATGTTGCCTTGCGTCATTGTCAGGTCCTTGAATTCCGTATCCGTCACACCGCGGCCGCGCCGCCGACGATTTCCGACAGCTCCTTGGTAATCGCGGCCTGCCGGGTCTTGTTGTAGATCAGCTTCAGTTCTTCGATCAGGTTGCCGGCGTTGTCGCTGGCCGCCTTCATGGCCACCATGCGCGCCGACTGCTCCGACGCCATGTTGTCGGCCACCGCCTGGAACACCAGCGCCTCGATGTAGCGCGTCAGCAGCTCGTCGATGACTTCCGGCGCGCTGGGCTCGTACAGGTAGTCCCAGTTGTAGGCCTGCTTCTCGGCCTCGGTCTGCGCCAGGCGCTCGTCCGACAGCGGCAGCAACTGGTCGACCAGCGGCTCCTGCTTCATGGTGTTGATGAAGCGCGTGTAGCACACATAGACGGCGTCCAGTTCGCCGGCCACGAAGGCATCCAGCATCACCTTGACCGGCCCGATCAGCATGTCGAGCTGCGGTGCATCGCCCAGTTGCACGGCCTGGCTGATGATGTGCGCCCCGGCGCGGGTCATGAAACTCTGGCCCTTGCCGCCGAGGGTGGTAACCCGAATCGCCTGGCCGGTCGCCTGCGCATCGCGCATGCGGATGCTCACCGCCCGCAGCAGGTTGGTGTTCATGCCACCGCACAGGCCCTTGTCGGTGGTCACCACGATGAATCCGACCGACCGCACCTGCTCGACCTGCCGCATGAACGGCGAGCGGTATTCGGGGTTGGCACGCGACAGGTTGGCGGTGATGTTGCGCACCTTGTCGCTGTACGGCCGGGCGGCGCGCATGCGCTCCTGCGCCTTGCGCATCTTGGACGCGGCCACCATTTCCATGGCCTTGGTGATCTTGCGCGTGTTCTCGATGCTCTTGATCTTGCCGCGGATTTCCTTGCCGACTGCCATCCGGGTGCTCCGTCAGTTCCGGTGGATCAGGCGAACGATTTCTGGAAGGCGGTGACGGCTGCCGTCAGCTCTTCCTCGGCCGCCTTGTCGAGTGCCTTGTCGGCTTCCATCTTCTGCAGCAGGGCCGCGTGGCTGGATTTGAGGTGCTGGTGCAGGCCGTGCTCGAAAGCCAGCACGCGGCTGACCTCGACGCCGTCCAGGAAGCCCTTGTTCACCGCGAACAGCGAGGCGGCCATCAGCGAGATCGGCAACGGCGAGTACTGCGCCTGCTTGAGCAGTTCCGTGACGCGGGCGCCGCGGTCGAGCTGCTTGCGCGTGGCCTCGTCCAGATCCGACGCGAACTGCGCAAACGCCGCCAGCTCGCGGTACTGCGCCAGGTCGGTACGGATGCCGCCGGACAGGCTCTTGATCAGCTTGGTCTGCGCCGCGCCGCCGACGCGCGACACCGAGATGCCGGCGTTGATGGCCGGCCGGATGCCGGCGTTGAACAGGTTGGTCTCCAGGAAGATCTGGCCGTCGGTGATGGAAATCACGTTGGTGGGCACGAAGGCCGACACGTCGCCTGCCTGCGTTTCGATGATCGGCAGCGCGGTCAGCGAGCCGGTCCGGCCCTTGACCTCGCCGTTGGTGAATTTCTCGACATAGTCGGCGTTCACGCGCGCGGCGCGCTCCAGCAGGCGGCTGTGCAGATAAAACACGTCGCCAGGGAACGCCTCTCGGCCCGGCGGACGGCGCAGCAGCAGCGACACTTGGCGGTAGGCGACGGCCTGCTTGGACAGGTCGTCGTAGATGATCAGCGCGTCTTGGCCGCGATCGCGGAAGTACTCGCCCATGGTGCAGCCGGAGTAGGCCGACACGTACTGCATGGCGGCCGACTCGGAGGCCGAGGCAGCCACCACGATGGTGTAATCCATGGCGCCGTGCTGTTCGAGCGCGCGCACGACGTTCTTGATCGACGACGCCTTCTGGCCGATGGCGACGTACACGCAGGTCATGTTCTGACCTTTCTGATTGATGATCGTGTCGATCGCCACCGCGGTCTTGCCGGTCTGGCGGTCGCCGATGATCAGCTCGCGCTGGCCGCGGCCGATAGGCACCATCGAGTCGATGGACTTCAAGCCCGTCTGCACCGGCTGGTCGACCGACTTGCGCGCAATAACGCCCGGCGCCACCTTCTCGATGACGTCGGTCATCTTGGCATTGATCGGGCCCTTGCCGTCGATCGGCTGCCCGAGCGCGTTGACGACGCGGCCGATCAGTTCCGGGCCGACCGGCACTTCCAGGATGCGGCCGGTGCACTTGACCGTGTCACCCTCGGTGATGTGCTCGTACTCGCCCAGGATCACCGCGCCGACGGAGTCGCGCTCCAGGTTCAGCGCCAGGCCATAGGTCGCCTGGCCCGAGGCGGTGGCGGGGAACTCCAGCATCTCGCCGGCCATGGCGTCCGACAGGCCGTGCACGCGCACGATGCCGTCGGTAACGGACACCACGGTGCCCTGGTTCTTGATGTCGGCCGCCGGCCCAAGGCCCTCGATGCGGCTCTTGATCAGTTCGGAAATTTCAGCAGGATTCAGTTGCATTGCATGCTCCAGGGATGCCGCGTGAGCGGCCGTGCCAGCGGGCGGGCGTCGCGGGGGACGCTCAGGCCGCCAGGGCAGTCCTCATCCGTTCAAGTCTCGCCCGCACCGAGGTATCCAGCACCTCGTCGCCGACCACCACGCGCACGCCACCGATCAGCTCCGGGTCGATCACCACCCGGGTGTCGAGCCTGCGGCCGAAACGCCGTTCCAGGGCCGCCGTGATGTCCGCCAATTGGTCCGCGGAAATCTCGAATGCGCTGTAGACGATGGCCTGCGACACGCCGGCACGGGCATCGACCAGCGCTTGGTACTGCGTGGCGATTTCGCCGAGCGCCGCCAGACGCCCGTTCTCGATCACCACCTGCAGCAGGTTCTGCAGCGCCGCGGGCAACGGTGCCGGCAGCACGCCCAGGATCAGCTCGCTGACCTGCCGGGCCGACACCTTGGGGTTGTCGGCGAACTCGCGCAGGCGAGGCTCGGAAGCAACCTGCGCCAGTTGCTGCAGCGGCGCGACCAGGGAAGGCGCAAGCTCCGGGGCCGTGGCCCGAAACAGCGCTTCCGCGTAAGGGCGGGCGATGGTGGCAAGCTCGGCCATGTCTTACAGCTCGGTCTGCAGGCGCGACAGCAGGTCGGCATGGACGCGACTGTCGACCTCGCGGCGCAGGATCTGCTCGGCACCGCGCACCGCAAGCTCGGCCACCTGGCCACGCAACACTTCACGCGCCTTGACCACCTCCTGCTGCGCCTCGGCCCGGGCCGCAGCCACGATCTTGGCGCCTTCCTCGGCGGCGCGCGCCTTGGCTTCCTCGATCATGGACTGCGCCAGGCGCTCGGCGTCGGCCAAACGCTTGGCCGCATCGTCGCGCGCCGCTGACAGCTGCTCTTCCACGCGCCGGTTGGCATTGGACAGCTCCAGGCGCGCCCGCTCGGCCGCCGACAGGCCGTCGGCGATCTTCTGGGTGCGCTCGTCGATGGCCTTGGTGATCGGCGGCCATACGAAACGCATGGTGAACCACACCAGGATGGCGAACACCACCATCTGGATGAACAGCGTTGCGTTGATGCTCACGACGGCACCTTCAGGTTGTTTACGACGGCCGACGCTTACTGCACGACGAACGGATTGGCGAAGGCGAACATCATGGCGATACCGACGCCGATCAGGAATGCCGCGTCGATCAGGCCAGCCAGCAGGAACATCTTGGTCTGCAGCTCGTTCATCAGCTCCGGCTGACGGGCGGCGGCTTCTAGGTACTTGCTACCCATGATGGCGATGCCGAGACAGGCGCCGATGGCACCCAGCCCGATAATCAGTCCGCAGGACAGGGCGACGAAACCGAGGACATGCTCCATTTGCTACTCCAGGTGGTTGAAAAACAGAAACGGCAACAGAAACGGCTGGATCAGTGCGCGTCGTGCGCCTGACCCACATAGACCAGCGTCAGCATCATGAAGATGAACGCCTGCAGGGTAATGATCAGGATGTGGAAGATGGCCCACATCGTGCCGGCGATGACATGCCCGAGGGGCAACAGCACGCCCGGCAGTGACAGCGCGGCGGCGCCGCCCATCAGCGCGATCAGCATGAAGACCAGCTCGCCGGCGTACATGTTGCCGAACAGCCGCATGCCATGGGACACGGTCTTGGCGGCGAACTCGATCATCTGCATCAGGAAATTGACCGGATACAGCAGCGGATGGCCGCCGAACGGCGCCGTGAACAGCTCGTGCACCCAGCCGCCGAGCCCCTTGATCTTGACGTTGTAGAACACGCAGACCAGCAGCACCGCGGTCGACAGCCCGAGCGTGGTGGAAAGATCAGCTGTCGGCACCACACGCAGGTAGGCATGGTGGGGGTCGTGGCCGGTGGCGCCGTACAGGTGCGTCCACAGCCACGGCAGCAAATCGACCGGCAGCAGGTCCATGGCGTTCATCAGGAAGATCCATACGAACACCGTCAGCGCCAGGGGTGCCACCAGCCGGCGGCTTTGGGCATTGTGGATCATGCCCCTGGCCTGACTGTCGACCATCTCCACCAGTATCTCGACCGCAGCCTGGAAACGGCCCGGCACGCCGGCCGTGGCGCTGCGCGCCGCCCGCCACAGCAGCCAGCAGGTGATCACGCCCAGCAGCGCCGACCAGACCACCGAGTCGAGGTTGACCACCGAGAAATCGATGATCGACGCCTGCTCGCCGGTGCGCAGGTGCTGCAGGTGGTGGACGATGTACTCGCCGGCGCTGGGCGCGTGGCCGTCGGCTGCCATGTGTCGGACGATCCCTGTTGATAAGGTGTAATAATCTTCAACGGCCGCGCCACATCAGCGCCAGCCAGTAAACCTTCAGGCACACCACCATGCCGATCAGCAGCGCCGGCCAGCTGAGCGGCACAACGATGCGCGGCGCCAGTGCCAGCAAGGCCAGCGCCAGCATCAACTTGACGACTTGCCACCCGAGCAGGCGAACCGCCCCCAGGGCCGGCACCGATGTCGGCACCGGTCGCGCCAGTCCGCGCGCCATCACCGCCGCTGGCAGCACCACCGCCGCCGCGCCGTAAAGCGCCGACCACATGACGCTGACACGGCCGTCCACGGCCCAGGCGAGCATCGCCGTCACGGCACCGGCCAGCACCTGCACCAGCATCCACGCGGGCGCCCGCATCGGTCGTCTGACTCGCAAGGACTGCGCCTCGGCGGCGCTGAGCGGCCGCCAAGGCTCGGCGTCCGGCGCGTCGGCATCCGCCCACGCCGCATTTCGATCGGTCATTCCGGACATGGCTTCACCGTAGGGCGACCTTCGCGAAGGCCAGATCAGAGCGCCGACATGTCCGTTTTCGGGCGGCGCCGGCGCAAGCCGACACCCACCCGCTTGGCGAGCTAAAAGCGGCGGGCATTATAGGTGCGGCGCCTGCAACGGGCAAGGCGCCGTGGACCCCAAGGGTGCCGCCGGCGGGCCGTGACAAGCGAGTGATCGCCCGGCAAAGCCGGGCTCCTACAGTTTTTTCGATGGCTTACATGCCCGACGGGCGGCGCATGCCGGACATCATCCCCGGCATGCCTGGCCCGGGCGGGCCGGGCGGCGCGGCGTCGGCAGGGGCTGGCAGGGGTGCCAGCAGGTCTTCCAGCCTCGGGGTGAAGGTCGCCACGGTATGCGGCGGCACCACGTAAACCCAGTCGCCGGCCTGCTGGTTGATGCGCTCGGCTTCGGCGCTGGCGGCCGGGCGCTGCTCGGCGCTGGCGTCGGCGGCCACCGCCGCCGAAATCCGGACATGCGGGACGCCGTTCAAGGACAGGACACGGGCGGTGACGGTCAGCCCATCGAAGGTATCGAACTCGACGCTGACCGCCTGCGCCCAGTCGCCGGCCACTTCGTCGACCTTGAACACGTTCTGCAGCGGCAGCCGCTGCAGGCCGTAGGCGACCGCGCCGATGGTCGATGGCTGGGGATCGCGCCCCTTGGGTACTGGCGTTTGCAGGCCGAAGCTCGCTTCCGGCGCCCCGCGCGAGATGACCAGCGGCGCCTGGCCCGGGTGCTGCACGCGGACCTCACGCACCTTGGCCTGCGGCAGGTCGAAAGCCTCGCCGCGCAGCCACAGTTGCGGCGTGCGCTGCGGGTCGACCGCGCCTTCGGCCAGCCAGGTCTGATCCTCGTTCGGCCGGCGCACGAACATCTGCCGGGGGCCCTGCCCGGCTGCGGCGCGTGGTTTGCCCAGCAGTACCGCCGCCAGTACGGCGTCGTTCTCGCCCAGCACGCGCACCAGCACGCCGCGCGCGCCGGCCGTGTCCGGGGCCTCCAGATTCAGCGCCGCGTGGCGCGCCGGATCGGCCGTGCGCGGCTCGATCAGCGTCAGTCCGGCCAGGCCCTCCAGCAGCGCGCGCACCTTGGCCGGATCGGCCGGAAAATCGTGCTTGTCGACCACCGTCCAGTCGCTGCCGCTGCCTTGCAGGGTGACCTGCTGACCGGCCGAGCGGATTTCGACTCGCCGCACAGCCGCCGCCTGCGCCGGCAGCTCGGGGAACAGCTTTTCGGCATGGGCGACGTAGCCGGTGCGCTGGCCGGTGTCCCGCACCGCCCACAGCGTGAGCAGCACCAGCGCCAGCGTGACGCTGGCCAAAATCCATTTAGCCCGTGACATGACGCTCTCCGGTGCTGCGCCGGCCGCGGCCGCGGGTCAGCGCCACCAATGCGGCGGCAAAGCCGATCAGCAGCGGCACAAGACCGATGTTGACGAACTTCAGGCGCGTTTCCAGGCGGTCGATGTCCTGACGCAGCTGGTGCTGCACCTCGCGCAGCTCGCGCCGCAGGCGCACCCGCTCGGCCTGGAAGCGCGCGATCTCCTGCTGCTGCTCGGCGCTCATCAGCGGCCCGGCCTGCTCGCCGCGACTGGATTGCAGTTGGGCAAGGTTCTGTTCGGTCTGTTGCAGTTCCGCCTGCAGGCGCTGCTCGGCGGCGCGGAACTGCTCCTGCGCGGCGCGGTTCATGGCCTGCACCACGGTGAACGGCCGCGCGTAGGTGCCCTGCGAACGCACGTTGATCAGGTCGCCGCTGCCGGTGAGGTTGTCCACCGCGTTGATGAAAAAGGCGCCATTGTCGGCAAACGGCTCCACGATGCGGCTGCCGCGAAACTCGCCGATCTGCGCCCAGAAGCGGTCGTAGATGAAATCGGCGTCGGCAACCAGGATCAGGTTGGCGGGCGTGGCCGATTCCTTGAGCACCTGTGCCGGCGCCTCGGCGCCTTCGGGCGGTCCGTCCGGGAAGGCGGTCTTGAGCGTGCCCTGCACGCGGGCCGCGAACGGGTAGCTCTGGTCGGTCGGCTTGAAGTCACGCAGCAGGCTGGCCGGGTCTGGCTTGTCCAGGCCCTGCGTGCTGACCAGCATGGCCTGTTTGCTGGACGAAATCAGCGGCGTGAACTGGATGCCGGCGTCGGCCTTCTTGGCGAGCGCGCCGACCGTGTTCATGTACATCTGGCTCAGGCGCGCCGTGACCACGTCCTTGCCGTCGAAGCGGTCGGACTTCAGATCCAGCCAGACCAGGTATTCCTGCGGCGGCGCATCCTCGCGGAACGACACCAGGCGTGCCGCCTCCCGGTCGCCAACCACGCCGTCCGGCATCTGCACGCCCCAGGCGCCCAGCAACGGCCCCAGGTCCGAGCCGGTCTTGGGCAGGGACATGGTCGGCATGATCGGGTCGCGCGGCGGGGCTTCCACGTCGCTGTAGGGGTCCAGCAGCGCCAGCACGCGGCCGCGGCGCAGCGCGTACTGGTCGATGGCGAACAGCGTCGCCGGCGACAGATCCTTCGGATGGATCAGGATCAGCAGGTCGGCTTCGTCGGGAATTTTCTTGTCGAAACTCGACAGCACGCGCACCTCGAACAGCTCGCGCAGTTGTTCGATCACCGCCCACGGCGGCGCCTGCTGCTGGGTCATCGGCACTATCGAGCCGTTCACCGGCAGCGAGCTCATCACCGCCACCACCGGCCGTTTGGTCTGGCTGAGCTTGTAGATCAGGCGCGTCAGGTCGTATTCGAGCGTGTCCTCGCTGCTGGGCGACAGGAACGGGATCACCTCCTCGCCGTCGGTGCTGTTGGTGGCGGCCAGCCCGAAATAGGCGTTCTCGCCGCCCGGACCGCCCAGCGGCATGCCGCGCAGGCCGAACTGCACCGCCCGGTCCTCGGCGTCCGAGAACGGCTCCGGGTCGATCACCTTCAGTTGCAGCTTGCCGTGCGACTGCTCGACGTATTCCTTCAGCAGCGCCTGCACGCGGGCGGCGTAGGCCTGGATCTGCGGTACGTCGCGCAGGGCCTTTTGGGAGAAGAACAGGTTCAGCGTGATCGGCTCGTCGAGCTTGCGCACCACCGCGCGTGAGCCCTCGCTGAGCGTGTACAGGCGGTTCTGGGTCATGTCCAGCCGCCAGCCGCCCAGCACCGTCGCGGCCAGGATGTTGACCGCCAGCAGCAACACCACGGCCAGCACCAGGCTGCCGGTGGAAAGCATTCCGCGTCGCATGCGATGACTCCTGCTACCGGCTCAGCCGGCGGCTTTCTTGGCTTCGACCAGCACCGTGTTGGCGTACAGCCACACCCCGATCATGCTGGCGAAATAGACGATGTCCGGCAGCTCGATGACACCGGTCTGGATGGCCTCGAAGTGCCGCAGGAAGCTGAGCGATGCCACCGCCTGCGTCAGCCAGGCCGGCGCCCAGGCACCGAAGAAATCGAGCACGATCGGCAGGCCGCTGACGATGAACAGAAAGCTCACCACCACCGACAGCACGAAGGCGATCACCTGGCTCTTGGTCAGCACCGAGATGCAGGCGCCGATGGCCAGGTACGCGCCGGCCATCAGCAGGCTGCCCAGATATCCGGCCACGATCGCGCCGTGGTCGGGATCACCGAGGTAGCTGACCGTGATCCAGATCGGGAAGGTCAGCGCCAGCGCCACCGCCGTGAACAGCCAGGCGGCCAGGAACTTGCCGACCACCGCCTGACCGGTGGTGATCGGCAGCGTCATCAGCAGCTCCAGCGTGCCGGTCTTGCGCTCCTCCGCCCACAGGCGCATCGCCACCGGCGGGATCAGCACCAGGTACAGGTACGGGTGGAACTGGAAGAACGGCAGCAGGTCAGCCTGCCCGCGGCTGAAGAACTGGCCCAGGTAGAACGTGAATATCCCGTTCAGGAACAGGAAGATCACGATGAACACATAGGCCAGCGGGGTGTAGAAATACGCGGCCAGTTCGCGCCGCAGCACCGTCAGCATGGCATTCATGAACGCGTCTCCCGGCCGGCCACCTGGTGCGTCAGCTGACGGAATACGTCATCCAGGCGCCCCTGCTCCACGTACAGCTCGTCGGCCTGCCAGCCGGCGCTGCGCAGCTTGTCGCCGACCGCCTCCAGAAGGCTGCGGCCGTGGCTGGCCAGCAGGCGCAGGCGGACCTGCCCGGCGGATTCCTCCAATACCTCCACCCGCTGCACGCCGGGCACGGCCGCCAGCTGCTCGCGCAGGTCGGCTGGCCCGCCGCTGAGCACAAGCACCACCGCGTTGTGGAACTGCGAGCGGCTGGCCAATTCCGCGGGCCGGCCATCGGCCAGCAGGCGCCCGCCGGCAATGATCACGGCGCGGCTGCAGATGGCCTCCACCTCTTCCAGGATGTGGGTGGAGATGATGATCACCTTGTCGGCGGCGATGTCGCGGATCAGCTCGCGCACTTCATGCTTTTGATTGGGGTCCAGGCCGTCGGTGGGTTCGTCCAGAATCAAAACCGGCGGGTCGTGCAGGATGGCCTGCGCCAGGCCAACGCGGCGCTTGAAGCCCTTGGACAGGGTGTCGATGGACTGGTCCAGCACGCCGCGCAGCGCCATGCGGTCCACCACCGCGTCGATGCGCCGGCGCCGCACGGCCGGCTCCATGCCGCGCACGCTGGCGACGAAATCCAGAAACCGCCGCGGCGTCATGTCGCCGTACAGCGGCGCGCCCTCCGGCAGATAACCGATGGCCGCCTTGATCGCCAGCGGCTGGCGGGCCAGGTCCATGCCGCACACCTCAACCTGGCCGCTTGAGGGCGCCAGGTAGCCGGTGATCATCTTCATGGTGGTGGATTTGCCGGCACCGTTTGGCCCCAGAAACCCCACCACCTCGCCGCCGCCGACGCTGAACGACAAATCGTCCACCGCCCGCAGGGCACCGAAATCCTTGGTCAGATGCCTGACCGCGACCCCTGGCTGCATGTTCCCCCTCGTGAAGCAATTCCCTGCCCGCCGCGTCGGCAGGGCAAAAGGCCCGGCATTCTAGCCACAAGCTCGAACTGGCGCCGCGGGTTCATGTGGCCCGAGGGCGCCGCCACGCATGACGAATGGTGGGAGCGGCGCCCTCGCCGCAAATCTTCCGGCACCTTTCCCTACCATAGGCGCGATTCGACCACGACAGACCGAGGCGAGTTTCATGAAGCAGGCATTCACGGCGGCAGTGGTACAGATGGTGTCCGGCAGCGACCTAGCGGCCAATCTGGCCAGTGCCGGCCGGCTGATCGGGCAGGCCGCGCAGGCCGGCGCCCGCCTGGTGGCGCTGCCGGAGAACTTCGCCCTGCTCGGCCGGCGCGAGCAGGACAAACTGGCCGTGGCCGAACCCGACGGCGCAGGCCCGATCCAGGATTTCCTGGCCGAGATGGCGCAGCGGCACGGCATTTATCTGGTCGGCGGCACCATCCCGCTGCACGGCGCGGACCCGCAGCGCGTGCGCGCCGCCTGCCTGCTGCACGGCCCCGACGGCCGGTGTCTGGCGCGCTACGACAAGATTCATCTGTTCGACGTGGAAGTCGGTGACCCGAGCAGCGGCGAGCGCTACCGCGAATCAGCCAGCATCGAGCCGGGCGACGCGGTAGTAACGGTGGACACCGAATTGGGCTGCATCGGCCTTGCCGTGTGTTACGACCTGCGTTTTCCGGAGCTGTTCCGCGCCCTGCTGGCCCGGGGCGCGCAAATCCTGGTCCTGCCGTCCGCCTTCACCGAAATCACCGGCGCCGCCCACTGGCATTTGCTGTGCCGCGCCCGTGCGGTCGAGAACCTTTGTTATCTCTTGGCGCCGGGCCAGGGCGGCCAGCACGACAACGGCCGGCGCACTTACGGCCACAGCCTGATTGCCGGTCCGTGGGGTGAGGTGCTGGCGGAATACGCCGACACGGGCGAGGGCGTTGCCTGCGCCCAGATCGACCTGGCCGCAATGGACCGCCTGCGGGCACGCTTTCCGGCGCTGCTGCATCGGCGGTTGTGAGCGCGCACCCGCCCAAGTCCCGGCCAGCCTGAAGGCCCGGGCGCAGGCCGGCGCGCGCACCGGGCCCTGACGCTGGCGAACGATTCGGCACGGACAGCGGCGGATCCGACTCCGCCCGCCTGGCGCGGGGTGTCTCCGGCGTCGTAATGTCAGTGCATGGAGCCTGGGCGACAATGGCTTCAGGCCGGAGGTGTGAGCGATCACATCCCCGGATTGACCAAGGCCTGTCAGGTTGATCAGGCTTGGGCTTTGCGATGTCGTCCTGTGTGCAACTGAAACCCGGAAATAAGCCCCCATGATCATCCCCGTCATCCTGTCCGGCGGCGCCGGTACGCGCCTGTGGCCGCTGTCGCGCGAGCTGTACCCGAAACAGTTTTTGCCGCTCACCGGCGAGCGCAGCCTGCTGCAGCAGACCGTGCTGCGCCTGCAGGGTCTGCCCGAGCTGGCGCCGCCGCTGGTGGTGTGCAACGAGGAGCATCGCTTCCTGGTGGCCGAGCAGTTGCGCGCGGTGGGTGAGGCGGGCGGCGAGATTCTGCTCGAGCCGGCCGGGCGCAATACCGCGCCGGCAGTGGCACTGGCGGCGCTGCGGGTAAAGGCGCGCGGCGACGATAACGCGCTGCTGCTGGTGTTGCCGTCGGACCACGTGATTGCCGATGCCGCGGCCTTGCAGCGCGCGGTGAGCGCCGGCGTGCCCGCGGCGCGGGACGGCGGGCTGGTGACCTTCGGTGTGTTGCCGACACGGCCGGAGACCGGTTTCGGTTATATCCGCACCGGCGCCGTGCCCGCCGGCGGGCTGTCGGCGCAGCCGGTATTGGCCTTTGTCGAAAAGCCGGATGCCGAGCGTGCCGCGGCCTATGTGGCCAGCGGCGAGTACCTGTGGAACGGCGGCATGTTCCTGTTCGGCGCCGATGCCTATCTTGCCGAGCTGGAACGCCATGCGCCGGCCATCCTGGCGGCCTGTCGAGCAGCCAGCGAGGGTGCGCGGGTGGATATGGACTTCGTGCGCGTGCAGCGCGAGCCGTTCCTGGCGGCGCCGAGCGACTCCATCGACTACGCCGTCATGGAACGCACCGACCGCGCCATGGTGGTGCCGCTGGATGCCGGCTGGAGCGACGTCGGCTCCTGGGACGCCTTGCTCGAGGCGCAGCCGGCCGACGCCCACGGCAACGTGATTTCCGGCGACGTGCTGACCGAGGATGTGTCCGGCAGCCTGATCCGCAGCGAGGGCCGGCTGGTGGCGGCGCTGGGGGTGAGCAATCACATCATCGTCGAGACCGCCGATGCCGTGCTGGTGGCCGACCGCTCGCGCGCCCAGGACGTCAAGCGCCTGGTCGAGCGGCTCAAGGCCGAGCAGCGCGACGAACCGCTGGTGCATCGGCAGGTGTTTCGACCCTGGGGCTCGTACGAGGGGCTGGTGCAGACCGAGCGCTTTCAGGTCAAGCGCATCATCGTCAAACCCGGCGCCAGCCTGTCGCTGCAGATGCACCACCACCGCGCCGAGCACTGGGTGGTGGTCAAGGGCACCGCCAGCGTGACCTGCGGCGACGAGGTGCGCTTGCTGACCGAGGATCAGTCCACGTACATCCCGCTGGGCACCGCCCACCGCCTGCAGAACCCGGGCCGCATCGACCTGGAGATCATCGAGGTGCAATCCGGCAGCTACCTCGGCGAGGACGACATCGTCCGTTTCGAGGACCACTACGGGCGCAGCGGTACGTGATGGTGGCGGTCGAGCGGCCGCTGCGGGTGCTGCATCTGTGCCCGGATACCCGTTATCTGACCGAGCTGTTCACGCTGTATCGGAACGCGCTGGACCAGCCGCCGTTCCAGAGCACGCTGGTTTTTCTGCGCGGCAAACCGGACGCCGCACTGGCGCAGCACATGGGCGAACGGGTGCAGTTTCTGGACCTGCCGCGTCGGGCGCTGGAAGGCCTGCGCCTGCCGGCCCTATGGCGACTGTGGCGGTCCTGCCGGGGCCAGCGCTTCGATCTGGTGGTGGCGCATCGCTTCAAGGCGCTCACGCTGGGACTGGCCTTGTGCCGCTTGCGCGTGGCGCGGCATGTGCTGGGCGTGGTGCACGAGATCGGGCAGTTCGACGGCCGCCGCCGCCGCGTGATCGAGCGCGCCCGCACGGCGCCGCTGACCCTGCTCGGTGTGTCCGAGGCGGCGCGGGTCGATCTTGTTGTGCGTTTTCCGACCTTTCCGGCCGCGCGCATCAAGGCGCTGCCCAACGCGGTAGAGGACCACCCCTTGCTGTCGCGCGCGCAGGCGCTTGCAGTGCTCCGGCTGGCACCGGATCGCTTCTGGTTCGGGTCCATCGGCCGGCTGGTGTCGATCAAGGGCTACGATCTACTGCTGCGCGCCTTCGCGCCACTGGCGCATGAAATCCCCGGGCTGGGGCTGGCCCTGGTCGGCACGGGACGGGAGGAAGCGGCTTTGCGTGCGCTCAGCCACGACCTGGGCACCGAAGAACAGGTCGCGTTCTGCGGTTGGCGGGCGGATGTGCGCAGCCTACTCAGTGCCTTCGAGGTGTGTGTGTTTCCCTCCCGGGATGAGGGTTTCGGACTGGCGATCGCCGAGGCCATGGTGGCTGAGCGCCCGGTGATTGCGTCCGCGGTTGGCGGCGTGCCCGAGTTGCTGGGCGATGAGGCCTTGCTGGTGCCACCCAATGAACCGGCGGCGCTGACGGCCGCCCTGCGCCGGCTGTACGACGACCCCGCACTGCGCGCGGCGATGGGGGCTGCGCTGCGCGCGCGCTGGCAGGCTAGATTCTCGCCGGCACAGTTTGCGACGCGCTTGCAGGCAGCTGCGCGTGAGGCGGCCGGAGCGGCGAGGTGAGCGTCGCCCGCCGCTGGACCGTCTGGCGCGCGCGCGGGCCGGAGCGGCTCGCCTTGACGCTCGGCATATTCCTGGCCGGCTTTTTTCTGCTGCCGTCCGGCAAGGCGCTGAACAATGTCTACTACGCGCTGGTGCTGGCGCCGGCGCTGTTTCTGCTGCGCGGCGCCGACTGGCGCTGGCTGGCCGGCAGCAACATGTGGCGTCTGGCCATGCTGCTGCTGGCGTATCTGACCCTGAGCGGGCTGTGGTCGGCCGGCTTTACATTCGATGACTGGCTGCACGAGGCCAAGGCCCTGCCGTACCTGGCCGTGTATCTGGCGGTGCTGGCATGCGTTTGCGTGCGAAGGCCCGCGGCGTGGGAACGCCTGCTGCGCGGCGTCGCAGTGGCCGCCGTGGTCGGCACGCTGCTGTCGGTAGCGCTCTACTATCGGGCCGTGCCATGGCCGGCGCGCCTGGAGTTTCAGGCCGCCGTCTACAACGCCAACGAAGGGGCAACGCTGCTTGCCGGCTGTCTGATGCTGGTGCTGTTTCACATTCTGCCGGCGGCGCGCGGGCGTTGGCGGCAGGCCGGCTGGCTGCTAGCAGCCCTGGTGCTGGCCACTGGCATCGTGCTGACCGGCAGTCGCATGCCACTGGCGGCTGCCGTGGCGTGTACCGCACTGGGATTTGCGTTGCGCCGGCAGTGGCGGCTGCTCGGGCTACTTGCGGCCGCAGGCGCGCTGGCCCTGGGCCTGTTGCTGGTCGAGGGTGGCCACGCCCGGCCGGCGCTGGAAAGGGGCGACTCCTACCGGCTGGCCATCTGGCAGCAGTTTGCCGCCAGGGTGGCCCACAGACCCTGGCTAGGCGAAGGTGTCCTTACCGACGATACGACGCAGATTGCCGCCCCGGATCCAGGCGCGCCACCGCTGACCATGAATCACCCGCACAGCGTGTACCTGGCAACCGCACTCTACGGCGGGCTGCCGGCGCTGGGCCTGCTGGCGGCCGTGGTCGCCTCCGCCCTTTGGCAGGGAATGCTCGCGGCCCGGCGCGGTCAGCCGGCCTGGCTGCTTGTGCTGCTGGTCGGGCTGCTGTGCATGCTCACCGACGGCGACCGTTTGCTGCACGCGCCGCGTGGCATCTGGTTCTATTTCTGGCTGCCGGTGGGCGTGCTGCTGGCGACGCAGGCACAGGCCGGCGGCACCCACGCCAGTCTCACAGCCACACGCTGCCGCCGACCGTCGGGGAAGCGCTGAGCGTGATGATCGCCCGGCAAAGCCGGGCTCCCCACGGCGCGATAGTCGCCCGGCGCGGCCGGGTTCCTGCACAGCGCGTGACGGCACTGCGGGAAAGGCTGAATGCTTCAGGGTCTCCTCAGGTGGCCGCCGGCAGCCGGATCGCTCAAAATGATTGGACAATCGCCGTTTGCGACCCGCGTTCGCACGGGCCGCGGGCCCGATTCGCGCCGTTGCCGGGCGGCAATCGGCGCTTCAGGGTTTCACGATTGAAAGACAATCACATGACGGGGCACAGATGCACGACAAGACGATAAGGATCGCGATCATCGGCGTGGGCAATTGCGCCAGCTCCCTGGTGCAGGGCATCCATTACTACCGCGGGCGCGATCCGCAGGACGCCATCGGTCTCATGCACTGGGACATCGGCGGTTATGCGCCGGGCGACATCGAGGTCGTGGCCGCCTTCGACATCGACCGGCGCAAGCTGGGCCGCGACGTGGCCGAGGCGATCTTCGCGCCACCGAACTGCACCACCGTGTTCTGCGCCGAGGTGCCGCCAAGCGGCACGCTGGTTCGCATGGGCCGCGCGCTGGACGGCTACTCCGAGCACATGGCCGACTATCCCGACGCGCGCACCTTCCTGGTGGCCGACGCGCCGCAGCCGGACCAGGCCGAGGTGGTGCGCGTGCTGCGCGAGGCGCGCGCCGACATGGTGCTCAACTATCTGCCGGTGGGCTCCGAGGAGGCCACGCGCTTTTATGCCGAGTGCGCGCTGCAGGCCGGCTGCGGCTTCGTGAACAACATGCCGGTGTTCATCGCCAGCGACCCGACCTGGGCCAAGCGCTTCGAGGCCGCCGGCCTGCCGATCATCGGTGATGACATCAAGGCGCAGCTGGGCGCCACCATCACCCACCGGGCGCTGACCGACCTGTGCCGCAAGCGCGGCGTGACCATCGATCGCACCTATCAGCTGAACACCGGCGGCAACACCGATTTTCTGAACATGCTCAACCTGAGCCGGCTGAAGTCGAAAAAGCGCTCCAAGACCGAGGCCGTGCAGTCGGTGGCGGCCATTCGCTTCGACGACGAGAACATCCACGTCGGCCCGTCCGACTACGTGGCCTGGCAGAACGACAACAAGGTCTGCTTCCTGCGCCTGGAGGGACGCATGTTCGGCGATGTGCCGTTCAACCTGGAATTGCGCCTGTCGGTGGAGGACTCGCCCAACTCGGCCGGCGTGGCCATCGACATGATCCGCTGCTGCAAGCTGGCGCTGGATCGCGGCGAGGGTGGCGTGCTTTATCCGCCGTCGGCGTTCTTCTGCAAGCACCCGCCGGTGCAGTACACCGACGACGACGCCTACCGCCTGACCGAGGCTTTCATCGACGGCACCTGGAAGGAAAAACTGGCCGAAGTGGCGGCGCAGCGGGCAGCGGCCGGCGGCACCTGACGGCCAGGCCGGGCATCGTTCGGCCCGGGGGCGGGCCTCCAACGGTCGATGTCTCGTGGGAGCGGCCCCCCCCGCCGCGAATCTTCCAACCAAGCATTCGGCCCGGGGGCGGGCCTCCCACATTGCTTGCCCGTGGGAGCGGCGCCCGCGCCGCGAATGGCCTTGTCCGGGTCGTGGCCGCAGCCCTTTATGGCCCGTCGGCGATGATCGCATCGGCCTCGATCTCGACCAGAACGTCCGGCTCGAACAAGGCATTGACGCCGATCAGGCTGCTGGCCGGCGGGTGCTCGGCAAAGGCCTCGCAGTGGGCGCGGGCAACCGCTTCCCATTCCGTGATGTCGACGATGAACACGCGCGTGCGGATCACATCCGCCAGGCTGCCGCCGACCGCTGCCAGCGCTGTTTGCAGGTTCTCGATTGCCTGGCGGGCCTGGGCGTACGCGCCGCCGGGCACGATGTGGCCGTCGATGTCGCGCCCGGTGCTGCCGGACACCGCCACGTGCGGGCCGCGGCGCACCGCCTGGCAAAAACCGAAGGCCTCTTCGCCAAAGCTGCCGACGGCATAACGACTCAGTTGCATGGCCTCACTCCGGCGGGTTGGCTTGCGCCGGATGATAGCGCCGCCGACACAAGCGGCCCAGGTGGGTCAGCAGCTCGTAGCCGATGGTGCCGGCGGCAGCGGCCAGCGCGTCGACGTCGTAGTCCGTGCCCAGCAGTTCCACCTCGTCACCGGGACGCGGCGTGCCGGGCGGCAAGGCACTGACGTCCAGCATCAGCAGGTCCATCGACAGGCGGCCGATCAGCGGCATGCGCCGGCCGTCGACCAGAGCCAGACTGCGGCTGCTGGCGGCGCGCGGGTAGCCGTCCGCATAGCCACAGGCGACCGTGGCGATGCGGCCCGGGGCCCGCATGCGGTAACTGGCGCCGTAGCCAACGCTGGTGTCCTCGCGCACCTCGCGCACCTGCAGCACCGGCGCGTGCAGGCGCACCACCGGGCGCAGCGGATTGGGCTGATCCGGCTGCGGGTTCAGGCCATACAGGCCGGCACCCGGCCGCACCAGGTCGAAGTGCCAGTCCGAACCGAGCAGCACGCCGGAGGAGTTGGCGAGACTCGCCCGCGGCCGGCCAAGCGCCTGCCAGGCGGCGGTGAAGCGCTCCAGTTGCTGGCGGTTGAGCGGATGGTCCGGCTGTTCGGCGCAGGCCAGGTGCGACAGCAGCATCCCGATCGCGCCCGGCTGTCGCCAGCGCGGGCCAAGCGCCGGCAAGTCGCCGACATCCAGGCCCAGGCGCGTCATGCCGCTGTCGATCTGCAGCGCCGCCGGCGTGCCGACCGGGAAATCCGCCTCGAAGGCCGCCACCTGCGTGGGGTCGTTCAGTACCGGCAGCAGGCGGGCAGCGCGCAGGGTCGGCAATTCCGCCGGCAGGTAGCCGTTCAGGACATAGATCAGCGCGTCCGGCAGCAGCGCGCGCAGGGCCGCGCCCTCCCCCACGCTGGCCACGAAAAACTCGCGGCAGCCTGCCTGCCACAGCGTGCGCGCCACCGCCCGCAGGCCCAGGCCATAGGCATCGGCCTTGACGCAGGCGGCGCAGGCGGCGGTCCCGGCGCGCTGCGCGAACCAGCGGTAATTGTCGGCGATGGCCGTCAGATCGACGTCGAGCGCGGCGGCTCGCAGGCATGGCTCGGCGGGCGGGCTGGAGTTCATGCGCACAGGGGCTCGAACACTGGAGGTGCCGTCCCGGCCCCCGTCCGGGCAAGAACCGTGCGGACAGGCGGCGGAGCGGAGCGGATCGGCCCGTGGGCCTTGCCCGGCCGCCTGTGTTCAGGGTCCGGCCGGGGCGAGTACGCGAGCGAAATTATACGCACCCGGCTGTCTGCGCCCGGGCACGCCGCGCTGGTCGAGCGGCGTCAGACACCCTCTGCGCTGGCCTGGAAATTCAGCTCCGCGATCACGCCGTTCGGATCGACCGCGAACACCTGATGCAGGTCCGCGGCGCGCATCGACAGTTCGCGGTACGGAATGCCGAGGCGGTTCAGGCGCTCGCGCAGCGCCGGCAGGCCGCTGACCCGAAACGCCACATGGTCGACGCCCGGGCCTTCCGGGCCGCGCAGGTCGTGCATGGGGTTGTCGAACACGTCGGCGCTGTAGTGCTCGCCGATCTGCATCAGGTGCACGATCGGCCGCCCGCCGGCATACAGCCAGTAGCCGGGCAGGGCGAGCGGCGGCCTGGGGCCGACCTCCAGACCCAGTGCCTCGACGTAGAAGCGGCGGGTTTCTTCCAGGCGCGCGGTGCGGATGGCGCAGTGGTCGAGGGATTCGAGTGCCATGGCGGATTTCTCCTCAAGAGCGCGGCGTTGCTGCGCGACGATCGCCCGGCGCAGCCGGGCTCGCACAGCCCTGCGATGGCTCACAAATTCAGTGGCGGCAAGCCACTGAATTTTGACAGCAATCGGCAGCATGTTTCCCTGCCCGAAACGCCGGGCCGGTGAACGCAAAAACGCGCCCCGCTCGAGCGCAGGACATCAACGCTCCAACTGATAAAGCAAATCCGCCGTCTGCGTAAGGCCGGACACCACCTCCAGCAGCCAGCGCTCGGTCAGCGTGTAGCGCAGCGTGACGGCATTGGTCTGCTCGGCCAGCGCCAGACCGTAGCCCACGAACAGGCGCGGCGTGAGGTAGCGGCCCAGCGCCAGGTTGGCGCCGCCGCTGCCGTCGCCGCCCAGCTTGGCCTCGTCGAAACCGAGGCTCTGACCCAGGCGCCTGACCAGCGCGCCGCCGCCGCGCATGCCGACCGAAGCGGCGGCCTGCATCAGCAGATCGCTCTCGCTGCCCTTGGCCTGCTGCATCGGGCGGCCCAGCACCAGGTAGGACAGGATGTCCGCCTGCGGCATGGCCGGGGTCGAGTACAGCTGCGTGGTCGGCGCCCTGGCGGTGCCGCGCAGGCGCACGCCGGCGGTCACCTCGCCTACCGTTCGCGCGGCGGTGATGCGCAACGCCGGGTTGTCCGGCGGACCGCCGGCGTAACGCAGCTCGCCCTCGGTCACCGGCAGGCGCTGGCCATAGAAGCTGTACTGGCCCTCGGTCACCGTCACCTGGCCGTTGACCGCCGCGGTGCCGTCCGGGCGCTGCTGCAGGCGCACGGCGCCGCCGAGCTGACCCTGAAAGCCATAGGCATCCACCCGCACGTCGTCACCCAGCACAACGCGCACGTCGGCCCGCGCCGCCAGCGGCGGCCTGTCGGCAGCCTCACGGCCCTGCACCACCACGTCCGGCGATGCCTGCACCGCCGCTGGCCGGTCCTGGGCGTGGATGCGCGCCTGCGGCACCTTGACTTCACCGCTCACCGTCAGGCGCCCATCGGCGAACGCGATGTCGATGTCCGGATCGACCTTCGCCTGCAGCTGCGCGGTGTCGAACACCTGCACCTGCTGGCCGCTGACTGCCAGCTGCCCGCGCACACCGCCGGGCACGCGGCTGCCCTCGCCCTGCAGGCGCAGCGTGCCGTCGCCGGAACGCAGGCTGCCGGTCAGCCGCAGCGTGTCGCCGCCGGTGGCGATCAGGCGTGCCTGCGCCTCGCGCAGCTCGATGCCGAGCGCCGGCACGGCGGCGCGGCCGTCGAGCAGTTTGGCCTCGCCCGTCAGCCGCGGCGCGCCGAGCGTGCCTTCGATCTGCAAACCCGCCTCGATGCGCCCGGCCAGCCCCGCCAGCTGCGGCAGCCACGGCTCGAACAGGCCGATGTCCGGCAATTGCGCCGCCAATGTGCCGCGCAGCGGCGCCTCGGCAGCCGCCGGCAGCGGCGGCAGGCGCAATGTGGCGGAGAGCAGGTCCACCTCGCCCGCAGCCGCCGGCGCCAGATGCAGCGAGAACGCCCCGCCGCTGGCTTGCAGCTGGCCGTCCACACGCGCGCCGCCGTGGGCGAAGCGGCGGCGGCCGCCGTCGGGCGTCGGCAGGTGCAGCGCGCCGGCCGGCACGCTCAGGTGCACGTCCCCCAGCAGCGGCCCGGCGTCGCGATGCAGGCGCAGCCGGCCGTCGAGTTGCCCGTCCACGGCCACGTCGGCATCGGCCAGCGCGACCAGCGGCGCCAGCGGCAGGGCTTCGAGCTGCGCGGCCAGATCGACGACACCAGCGGCGCGCCGGCCGTCGGCGCACAGCCGCGCCGCACCGGCCTGCCAGCAGTGGCGGCCGACCGACTGCTGCGTCCGGCGCAGCTCCAGTTCCAGCGGCCCGACCAGCGTCCATGCCTGGGGCGGCAGGCCGCCCACCGTGCCATCGCTCATGCGCCCGCGCCAGCCGTCGTCCAGCAGCCCACCGCGGCCGTCCAGCGTGAGCCGTTGACCGTCGCGCGCAAGGCTCAGGTGCACGGCGTGATCGGACGCGGCGCCATCGGCGGCAAGCCGCAGCGCCAGGCGTTGCTCACCCAGCCGCACCCCGGCCGCGTCGAGCTGCAGCGACAGGCGGTCCCGCGGACGGTCGAGGTCCAGCTGCGCGCGCAGCGTGTCTGTGGCCTGATCGCCATAGGCCAGGCCGGCGGCCTGCAGCTGCACGCTGGCCTTCGCCCAACCGGGTCCGCTGATGTTTGCGTGCGCCTGCAACTGGCCGCGCGCGCCGGGCAGCAGCTCCTCCGCTGCCGGCACGTTGAGTGTGCCGACCAGCGGCGGGCCGGCCCCCAGCACGGTGCCGGAGGCGCGCAGCCGCGCCCGCCCGAGGCGCAGATCGACGTCCGACAACTGCAGCGCCTGCGGCTGCCAGGCCAGTGCGCCATGGCCGCCAAGCGGCTGGCCGCGCAGGCGGCCGCCAAGGCTGGCGATGTGCAAGTCGAGCGCGGCAGCATCCCCGCCGGCGCTGATGTCGGCATCCACCCGCCCCGGCCACTGCGGCCACAGCAGGCCCGGATCGAAGCCCCTGGCGCGGGCCGTGACGGCGTAGCGCAGTGCCGGCGCCAAGTGCAGCTCACCCTGGCCTTCCAGACTGCCCCCCAGCAGCTTTGCGGCGAAGCTTTCCAGCCATGCCTGCCTGGTGTCGCCGCGCGCCTGCGCCGTGAGTTCACCGGTCTGGCCCTGCGCCGCCAACGCCGCCTGCAGCGTCAGTGCCCAGTCGTCGAGTCGGCCGCTGAACCGGGCGCTGCCGCTCGGTGAGGTCAGCTGCGGCGCCTGGGCATCCAGCGGCCACTGCAGGGCCCGCCAGTCGAGCTGTCCCTGAGCGGTGGCCGCGTCCAGATCCAGCCGGCCGGTGAGGTCCATGCGCGCCGGCCCGGCCTGTGCATCCGCGGTCACTTCCCACGCCACACCGTCACCCTGCGCGAGCAGCCGGCCCTGCACCACGCCGGCCGGCGTCTGCTCCAGCCGGTAGCCGACTGTGAACGCGAGATCCGCGCCACGGCCCCGGGCACGGCCATCCAAGGCCAGCAGCCAGGGCGGCAGTCCCGCCCGCCAGGCCGCCAGCGGCCCGCGCTCCAGCCACAGATGCGCCTGCCAGGGGCCGCCCGCCAGCGGCGTATCCAGACTGGCCACCAGCCGCGCGGCAGCCGGCGCACGGCTGTGCAGCGCCATTTGCACGCCATGCGCAAGGCTGCCACCGACGCTGCCGGCCAGTTGCAGCGGCGGACCGTCCGGCTGGCGCAGCGTGCCCTGCACTACCCCGTCCAGGGCGCCCGCGTCGGCAAAATCCAGACGCAGCGCGGCGTCCAGCGCGCCCTGCTCGGCGCCCACCGACAGTTGATCAAGCTGCAAGCGGCTGCCGTCCAGACTGCCGGCCAGATGCAGGCTTTCCAGCCGCAGCGGTGCGCCGCCGGCCGACGTTAGCGTCAGGCCCCGCACGTCCAGCGCCTGCAGCGTGATCCGGGTCGGCACGGTCAGCAACGGCAGCTGTGGCGGTTCGGTCGACGGCGCGCCGTCGCCGGCCAGTGTCACGCGCAGGTCGTCGAACGTGATGCGGCCAAGCGCCACCTGGCGGCGCCACAGCCTGCCGTCGCCGGGCCGCCAGTCGATGGCCGCCGCCTGCGCCCGCACGCCGTCCAGACGCAGCTCGACCTGCTGCAGTTGCAGTCCCTGGCGCAGGTTGCCATGCACCGCGCCAATGCTGAGTCGCTCCCCGGCCAGCGCCACGGCACCCCGCAGCAAGGCCCCCATCGCGCCGTCGCTGCCGAGGGCCACGTAGCCGGCCAGGCCGACCAGCAACACGGTCAGCAGCAAGCCGCGCAGCACTGCGGCCAGGCGCCTCACAGGTCCGGCCCAACGGTGATGTGCAGGCGCAGCGGCGAACCGGGTTCGGAAATGGCGCTGGCCAGGTCCAGGCGCACGGCGCCGACCGGCGAGCGCCAGCGAAAACCCACGCCCACGCTACGCTCCAGATTCAGCCGCGTACCGCTGAAGGCGTTGCCGGCGTCGAAGAACAGCGCACCGCCGAAGTTGCCGGCGAACATCCACTCGTATTCCACGCTGGCCACCAGCAGGTGCCGGCCGCCGACCACGTCACCGCCGCTGTCGCGCGGCCCGAGCTTTTCGTAGTCGTAGCCGCGCACGCTCTGGTCGCCACCGGCGAAAAAACGCAGCGAGGCCGGCAGCTCGCCGAAGCCGTCGACCCAGGTGGAGCCCACATCCAGCCGGCTGAGCAGGCGCTGATCGCGACCGACACCGAACACGTACTTGCCGGCCGCCCGCGCCTGCACGAAGGAAAGGTCCGATAGCAGGCCGGCCAGGGCGCCGCGCAGGGTCAGGTCCAGGCGCCAGCCGTGGCGCGGCCACAGCGGATCGTCGCTGTGGCCGCCCTGCCAGTTCAGCGACGGCGTCAGCAGCGCGGTGGTGGCCTCGTCGCCACCGGTGTCGAAACGCTCGACCAGATAGTCCAGGCCGACGGTGCGCCGGCCGATACCCCAGCGGCGCGTCACTGCGGTCTGCAGGGTCAGGCTGTCGGAACGGGCGCTGGTGGTGTCCTCGCGGTCAGCGACAGCGCCGAAGCTCAGCTGCTCAGTGCGCGGATCGGCCAGCGGTATGCGGTACTGGGTGCCGAGCTGACTGTCGCGCGGCGACAGCAGCAGCGTGCTGTCCAGGCTGTGCCCGCGCTGGTTCACGTAGCGGCGCTGGTGGCCGGCGCGCAGGCGCGGCCCGCTGTCGGTGGCAAAACCGACGCCGGCGTTGTAGGCGCTGCGTGGGCGCGGTGTCAGGGTGACGACGACCGGCACGGTGTGCGCTGTGCGATCGCGGCTGCCCGGCTGCACGTCGACGCCGCTGAAGTAGCCGCTGTCGGCGAGCGCGCTCTGGTATTCCAGCAGGCGCGCCATGCGATACGGCTCGCCCGGCTGCGGGGCGCCGTAGCGGCGCAGCAATGACTTGCGCACGACGGTGTCCTGCAGCGACACCTCGCCGAAGCGATACCGGGCACCGCTGTCGAGCACCAGCGTCACCTGCGCGGTATAGGCGTCGAGGTTCACCAGCACCTGGTGCGTGGTGAACGCCGCGTCCAGATAGCCATACTCGCGCAGGGCATCCAGCAGCGCCCGCTTGCCGTCCTCGTAGAGGGCGTGGCGCAGGCGGCTGCCGATCTTGAGCGGGAACGGCGGCAGCGCCGCCTGCAGCGCCGGGTCGCTGCCGGCCGGGCCGGTGATGGTCAAATCCAGGGCGGTCACGCGCAGCGGCTCGCCGCGCTCGACCCGGTAGTGCGCCTGCCAGCCGACCTGGCCCTCGCGCAGGCTGGATTCGACCGTCGCCCGGTAATAGCCGCTGGCCTCCAGGGCGGTGCGGATCTGTTGCGGGGCGACCTTGTGGGCACGGCGGATGCGCGCCGGCGACACACGCTCGCGCCGTGCCTCGGCACCGATGTCCAGCGTGGCCAGCACGCTTTCGGTCAGGGCCGGCGGCAGGCCGTCGAGCGCCACCTGCACGGTGGCGGCGCGCGCGGCCGGCAGCAGCAGAACGAACCACAGGCACAGGGCCAGCCGGCAAAGGGCACGCCTCATGAAGTGGACACGCCCCGGCTCACGGCGGCGCGGTCCAGCGGCAGGTTGTCGAGCCGTGCTTTGGGGCCGACATTCAGACTCGGCGCCTCAATAGAAGCGCCGGGTTTCTTCCACACGCGAGGTGCGGTTGGCGCAGTGGCCAAGGGATTCGAGTGTCATGGTGGATTTCTTCTCAAGCCAAGCCGCTGGCCAGCCGAGAACACCGTATCACCGGTCCATGCCCGAATCACCATGCAGACAGCCTTGCCCGAAGCCGCGCTGGAAACCCTGGCAGCCGTGTTTCGCACCATGCCGCATTACCCCTTGCTGACGGAATCGTCGGCCGCGGCGCTGTACGGCGACTACGAGGCTTGGGCCCTGCATCTGCTGACCGGCACCCCGCCGCCCGGACTGCCGCCGGCGCCGACGCCGCAGCGGCAGTGGGGTCAGGCGCAGCTTTTCTTCCGTGAACATCGGGTTGCCGAGCAGGTGCGCGTGCGCCATCGCGAACGCGAATACAGCGCGCTGGCGCAGGATCTGCTGGGTGCCTTGCGCGATGCCAGTGCCGCCTCGGGCGAGCTGGAGGGGACGCTCGACGCCAGCCTGCAGCGTGTTCAGGCGCTGCTGGCCAGCAGCAACGTGGACCGGCTGCGGGCCGAATTCGCGTGCATGGCGGGCCAGTTGCGCGAGACGCTGGCCAGCCAGCGGGTCAGGTTGGACAGGCAGATCAGCGACCTGCGCGCGCGCCTGCAAGCCGCCGAACAGGCCAGGGCCGAGTCCGAAAGCCGCGCCCGTGAACTGGGAAGCACGGTGGCCGAGCTGCGTCAGGCGCTCGACGATGCCCGCCAGCAGATGCAGATCGACCCGCTGACGCAGGTCTACAATCGCGGCGCCTTCGACGCCGCCCTGCGCCGCTACGTCGAGCTCGGCCAGGCCAGCGGGCAGACGCTGGCACTGGTGTTGCTGGACCTGGATCACTTCAAGGCGATCAACGATCGCTATGGCCATCCGGCCGGGGACGCGGCGCTGACGGCGTTCGCGGACCTGCTCAGTCGCTCGTTCCTGCGCGCCGATGATTTCGTCGCCCGCTGCGGCGGGGAGGAATTCGCGGTGCTGCTGTTGGTGAACGATGCCGCGCAGGTGGTGCGCCTGGTCGAGGCGCTGTTCGAGCGGCTGCGCGGTCTGCGCCTGCCGATGCTGGAGGACGGCGTGCTCACCTGCTCGGGCGGCTACGCCCTGCTGGGGCCGAATGACGATGGCGGGGCGCTGGCACACCGCGCCGACCGGGCGCTGTATCAGGCCAAACGCGACGGGCGCGACCGGCTGCAGGCCGCGCAATGAACATCTGGCATCGGGTGGTTCCGGCGCGAATTCAGGCAGGCTGCGAACCGTGGTGCAGCAGCACACTGCCCAGTCCGGCGCCAAACTCGGCGCAGGCGGTCTGCCCGGGAAGCAGGGCGTAGGCGCGCGTCAGGCCGCCGGTCAGGACGATCTCGCCGGCCCGCAAACCCTCACCCCGGGTCGCCAGATGCCGGGCCAGCCAGGCCACCGCGGCCAGCGGGGAGCCAAGCGCGGCGGCGCCCAGGCCCTGATCCACGGCAACACCGTCGATGCTCAGCAGAACCCCGACCAGCCGCAGGTCGCCGACGTCGGACAGCGCCCGTGGCGCGCCCAGCAGGTAACGCGCCGCCGAACTGTTGTCGGCGATGTTGTCGACCGATTTGAACCGGTAGTCGCGGTAGCGGCTGTCGACGACCTCGATGGCCGGCAGCACGGCGGCCGTCGCGGCCGCCACCTGTTCCGGCGTGAGCTGCGCGCCGCGCAGGTCCCGTCCGAGCAGGATGGCGATTTCCGGCTCCACGCGCGGCTGGATCAGCGCCCCTGCCGCCAGCCGCGGTTCGGGCAGGCGCATGTCCGCCAGCAGCACGCCGCTGTTGGGGTGATCCACGCCCATCTGCTCGCGCATGGCGGCGCTGGTGAAGCCGAGTTTGTAGCCGGCGCGCGGGCCGCCGTGCAGGCGCAGCAGCTCGGCCTGGATGGCGTAGGCATCGGCCTCGGTCAGCTCCGGGTAAGCGTCGCTGAGCGGCGCTGCGGCCTGCGTCCGGCTTGCAGCCTGCTGTAAACGGGCGGCGAGCGTGGCAACCGTGTCGCTGGCGAGTGTCATGACATTCTCCCGGAAGCGCCGAATCAATCCATCCTGGATGTCCCGGCGCGCGCCACCGGGAAAACATGGCAAGCGCAGCTGCGCTGCGCGATGATCGCCCGGCGAAACCGGGCTCCTGCGATCAATTTTCCGATGGCTCAGATAATCAGCAGCTTACAGCCACGGACGCGCGTCGGGCCGGGTGACTTCCGCAGTGCCGTGCGTGGCCCGCCCCCCGGCACTGCGGCTCGAAATGGGCGTGCTGAGGGCGCCGCTGTTGTCCCTGTTCATGATCCCGGCTGCTGCGCCATCGTGATCCCCGCCCCTCAACCTCACCTGGACTGTCCGCCGTGGAGGAATCGCCATGACCGTGAACGAACTGGCCCGCGCCGCCGGTGTGGACCCCGGCAAGGTGCGCTACTACGCCCGGCGCGGACTGCTGCCGGCCCGGCGCGAGCCGGGCAACGGCTACCGCAGCTTCGAAACCACAGCCCTGGCAAGGCTGCGTTTCATCACCGGCGGGCGGGCGCTCGGCTTTTCGCTCAAGGAGCTCGGCCGGTCCCTGGCGCAGGCTGACGCCGGCCGCTCGCCCTGCCCGCAGGTGCGCGCCTTGCTGCACGAACGCATCGCCGCCGTGGCCGCGCAGCGCCGGGCACTGGAGCGCGAGGAGGCGCGCCTGAACGCGATCGTCGCGCAGTGGGCGGCGGTGCCCGACGGGGTGCCGGACGAGCAGCGGCTGTGCCCGCTGATCGAGGTCGCCCGCAACGCTTGACCTGTGATCGGGTCACAGCTTCCAGACTGTGCAATGTGAAGGGGGCATGAGGCGGTCCTGCCAGCTTCTTGCTGGCGGTGACGGGAGGCGGACACGCCACGCACGACCACCACGCACATCGATCGAAGGCCAACCCGCATGCGATACAAGCACCCCGATGAAACACGCCGCCGCCTGATGGGCGGGGCCGCCGCGGCCGGCTTGCTGGCCGGCCTGGATGCACTGCTGCCGGCCTGGGCGCGCTCGCCGACCGGCGTGGCCGGCGCCGTCCGTCCGCCCGCCGCGGGGGCGGTGCAGTTCGACCTGACTGTGGCGCGCCAGCGCATCGACATCGCCGGTGCGACGGCCTGGGCACACACGCTGAACGGCACCGTGCCCGGGCCGCTGATCGAACTGCACGAAGGCCGGGAAGCGCTGCTGCGCATCCACAACCGGCTCGACGAGGACGCCTCCATCCACTGGCACGGCATCCTGCTGCCGTTCGAGCTGGACGGCGTGCCGGGCGTGACCTTTCCCGGCATAAGGCCCGGCGAGACCTTCGAGGCGCGCTTCCCGGTACGCCAGGCCGGCACGTACTGGTACCACAGTCATTCCGGGCTGCAGGAACAGACCGGCGTGTACGGCCCGCTGGTGATCCACCCGGCCGGCGACTACGCCGAGGCCACAGGCCGCGACTACGTGGTGATGCTGTCGGACTGGACCTTCGAGGACCCGATGGCGGTGCTCGCCAAGCTCAAGAAGCAAAGCCATTACTACAACTTCCAGGAAACGACCCTGCCGGAGGTGATCGCCGGTGGTACGCCGGCCTGGCGCGACTGGCTGGCCTGGGCCGGCATGCGCATGAGCCCGACCGACATCGCCGACGTGACCGGCCACACCTACACCTATCTGATGAACGGCCAGCACCCGGACGGCAACTGGACCGGCCTGTTTCGTCCCGGCGAGCGGGTGCGGCTGCGCTTCATCAACGGCTCGGCCATGAGCTATTTCAACGTCCGCATTCCCGGCCTGCCGATGACCGTGGTGCAGGCCGACGGCCAGGACGTGCAGCCGGTGCAGACCGACGAGCTGCAGATCGCCATAGCCGAGACCTACGACGTCATCGTCACGCCGACCGAGGACCGCGCCTACACGGTGTTTGCCGAGTCCATGGACCGCAGCGGCTACGCCC
This sequence comes from Immundisolibacter sp., assembly GCF_014359565.1. NCBI lineage: Bacteria > Pseudomonadati > Pseudomonadota > Gammaproteobacteria > Immundisolibacterales > Immundisolibacteraceae > Immundisolibacter > Immundisolibacter sp. The sequence continues at coordinate 114,240 of NZ_JACIZD010000005.1, forward strand.
GCGGCACGCTGGCGCCGCGGGCGGGCATGACCGCGGCGGTGCCGGCGCTGCGCAAGCGGCCGCTGCGCAGCATGGTGGACATGGGCATGGACCATGCCGGCCACGGCGGCGCGGCGCAGCCGGACGGTAGTGCTGGTCACGCCGGCCACGACGCGGGCGCAGTGGATCATGCGGCGATGGGCCATGCGATGCCCGCCTCGCAAGCCGCTGCCCCGGATCACTCCGCGCATGCCGCCGCGGCGGTTGCCAGCGCCAAGACCGGCCACGAGCGGGCCGCGCCGGGGCCAGTGGTCGCGACGCACGACGCCGATGCACATGGCGTCGGCAACGTCGCGGTGGCGCAGGTCCAGCGCGACCGCACCGCCGAACCGGGCACCGGCCTGGCCGACGTGGATCACCGCGTGCTGGTCTACGCGGACCTGCGCAGCCGCGTGCCGGGCCACGATGCGCGCGCGCCGCAGCGCGACATCGAGCTGCATCTGACCGGCCACATGGAACGCTACATGTGGTCCTTCGACGGCAAGAAGTTGTCCGAGGTGACGGGGCCGATCGAAATGCGCCACGGCGAGCGGCTGCGCATCGTGCTGGTCAACGACACCATGATGGAACACCCCATCCACCTGCACGGCATGTTCGTGGAGCTGGACAACGGCGCCGGTGACTACCGGCCGCGCAAGCACACGGTCAGCGTCAAGCCGGCCGAGCGCATGAGCCTGCTACTGACTGCCGACGAACCCGGCCGCTGGGCCTTTCACTGTCACCTGCTGTACCACATGCACATGGGCATGATGCGTGTGGTGCAGGTGAGCTGAGGAGAAGCACCGATGCAGACTCGCCACGCCCTGCTGGCACTTGCCCTCGCCGCGGGCGCCTTGCCGGCCGGCGCTGCCGATGCCGGCGCGCATGCGATGCCGATCGACTGGCAGCACGTGCACGAGGACAGCCACCCGTTCGGCTTCGCCCTGATCGATCGCCTGGAATACCGCGACGACGAAGGTCCGAATCACCTGCTGTGGGACGCGCAGGGCTGGTACGGCGGCGACTACAACCGCCTGTGGATCAAGACCGAGGGCGAAAGCCCGGTCTCGGACAGCAACGGCGAGTTCGAAGGGCAGGCGCTCTACGGTCGGCTGATTGCGCCGTACTGGGATCTGCAGGCCGGCGTGCGCTACGACCGCGCCTTCGGCAGTGGGCCGGACCGCGACCGCGCCTTCGGCGTGCTGGGCGTGCAGGGCCTGGCGCCGTACCGCTTCGAGACCGATCTGGCGCTGTTCGTGAGCGAGGACGGCGACCTGAGCGCGCGCGCCCAGTTCGAGCACGACCTTCTGCTCACCCAGCGCCTGATCCTGCAGCCGCGCGTCGAGATCAACGCCGCCGCGCAGCAGGTGAAAAGCTGGGGGGTCGGCAGCGGTCTGAACGACCTGCAACTGGGCCTGCGCCTGCGCTACGAGATCCGCCGCGAGCTGGCGCCCTACGTCGGCGTCGAGTGGGTGAAGAAATTCGGCGACAGCGCCGACTTCGCCCGCGCGGACGGGCAGGACACCGACAACCTGGCCCTGCTGGCCGGCCTGCGAATGTGGTTCTGAGCGGCGGCAAGTGGCCGTGCGCCGGGCGGCTGTGGATCGGGGCCGCCCGGCATCGGCGGAGCCGCTACGGCAGCTGCAGGCGCCCCACGGCGATCGGCGCGCGATCCAGCGACACCAGGCGCAGTTCCTCGCCGTAGCGCAGCAGGCCGCCCAGGCGCTGTTGCTCGACCTGTTCCAGCGGCTTGGCGTAGGGGCTGGATTTGGCGCCGATCGCCGCCACGGCGTCCTTGGCCACCTTCAGCAGCGCATCCTGCACGGCCTTCAAATCGGCGTTGTCAGTAACTACGAGTTCCGCCCGCTGCTGGCCATTGGACGTGTGGGCCACCGCCTCGTAGACCTCGCCCTGGTAGCCGGCCACGGTTTCCCGGCGTCCGAGCGGGCGCACGGTGATGTCGGTCGGCACATCGGAAGTGGCCTCGCCCATCAGGCCGGCGAGGAAGGTGTCGGCGCCGACGGCGCGAATCTGGCGCGAGATCTTGTCGACGTCGATCACCTGCCCCTCGGCAACCGCATACAGGCGCCCGTCCAGCATCAGCTGGTAATTCTGGCCATCCGTGCCGATGCGAAAGTTCGCCGGGTCGCGGTATTCGACCCGCAGCGGATCGCCGCCGGACATCGCGTACACGGCGGTGATGTCGGCGAAGGCCGGGGCAGCCAGCAGCGCAGCCGCGGCGAAGATCAGTTTGCGCACCATTCGATCGTTCCTCGCTTGCAAAAAAATCAAAACCGTACCCGTACCCGGTAGGTCAGCGTTTGACCGCCGCCGGCCGGCACCGTCACGCGCCAGCGGGCGATGTGGGCGTCGGCCTTGTCCTGCGGCAGGTTGCTTTCCAGTACCTGCCAGTCGCCGGGGACCGGTTCCAGCACGCTGACGGTCACCGGCGTCGCCCGGGCGTTCTTGAGCTCGATCTTGTAAGCGCTCTCGAACTGCGGCCGGTCGTCCTTGCCCACCGCCAGCGCCTTGAAATCTGTTTGCGTCTTGCGGGCGGTGACGTCGAAGGCATCCCCCAGCTTGATCTGCGCGGTTTCGTTCTGCGGCGTGTGGTCGATGCGATCCTCGCCGACGAACTGCACGCCACCGCTCGCATCACGCTGGTACACGCGCACCACGCCAGCCGGCAGCGGCAGACCCAGGCCGGAGCCCTTCGCATTGTCCAGATGCAGCACCACCGCCACCTTCAGCGCGCGGCCGATCTCGCCGGCCTGCGCGGCGTAGTAGTACTCGGCGCCGGCCAGGCGATATTCCTTGCTCACCTTCGCCGACGGGGCACTGAGCAACGCCACCTGCTTGGTCTGCTGATCGGCAAGCGTGGTCGGGCGGCCCAGCGTGTACAGGTGATAGTCGAGCAGGGATTCTTCCCGCATGGCCCCGGCATCGGCCTTGGCGGCCATCTGCTCCATCACCATGCCGCGCGCCATCGCCGGCTGCACGCGGTGCACATCGCCGGCCACCAGTTGCAGGCGAGCGTCGCGATAGGCCGTGCCGCTGCGGTTGGTCAGCGTGACCCAGCCGGACAGGGCCAGAGTCTTTTCGTCGGCGGCCAGTTCGGCCACGTAATCGGCCTGCCAGCTCAGGCCACCGGTCAGGTAGGAAAGCTCCAGCGCGCGCTGCCCGGCACCGTCGCTGTCCAGACCCACCGCCAGCGTCGGGCGGTCGCGCAGGGTGTCCGGCACGGCGTCGAACACCAGCCGCCCGGGCAGGCCGGTTTCGATGCGATCGCCGATCCGCAGCACCACCCCGTCGCTGGCCGCCAGCACGGTGGCGGTCTCGCTGGTATCGGCACCGGTGGTCGGGTTGGTGCGCAGCACGCGCACCTCGCGCCCGACGTATTTTTCGAGCAGCTTGGCGGGAGTCAGCAGGTCGAAGTCGAAGTTCTGTTCCAGCAGCGTGATCGGCTTGCCGTCCGCCACGCGCAGCAGGGCCGTTTCCGGGCGCATCTGCGCACTCACGTCGCGCAGTTCGAGCACGCTCGGCCCGGCCGGCAGATCGACCTGGCGGGTATCCTTCACCAGCGCCAGGTCGCCGTTGTAGACGGTGACCGCCAGCGCTTTCTGATCCTCCAGTGTGCTGCGCAGCGGCGCCGCCTGCGCCAGCCCGACCACCAGCGCCAACGCCCACAGCCGATGCCTCATGACAGATCCTCCGTGGCCGTGCCGCGGCTGGTGTTGCTGAACAAACCCTATGACGTGCTGTGCCAGTTCACGGACGCGCAAGGCCGGCCGACGCTCGCCGGCTGCCTGCCGCTGCCGGGCCTGTACCCGGCCGGGCGTTTGGACCGCGACTCGGAAGGCCTGTTGCTGCTGACCGGCGACGGGCTGCTGCAAAAGCGCATCGCCGATCCGGCGCACAAAGTGCCAAAGACGTACCTGGCGCAGGTGGAGGGCATACCCGACGAGGCCGCGCTGGCGGCCCTGCGCGACGGCGTGCAACTCAATGACGGCCCGACCCGGCCGGCGCAGGCGCGCCTGGTACCCGAGCCGGATGATCTTTGGCCCCGTGACCCGCCGATCCGCCAGCGTCTGCACATCCCGACCGCCTGGCTGGAGCTGACCCTCACCGAAGGCCGCAACCGTCAGGTGCGGCGCATGACGGCCGCCGTCGGCCACCCGACGCTGCGCCTGATTCGCGTCGCCATCGGTGCGCTGCGCCTGGATGGCCTGGCACCGGGCCAGTGGCGACCGGCCACGGCGCAGGAACTGGCGACGCTCGGGCATATTCAGGCGTCCGCGAGTACGCGGCCCAGCGCGGCGTCCAGATCGCGCAAGAACGCCTCACGCTCGCGGTAGACGATGCCGGTCATGCCCAGTGCCGCCGCGCGCGCCACGTTGTCCGGGTTGTCGTCGATGAACAGGGCCTTGTCGGGCGCCGCACCGATGGCGTCCAGCGCCGCCAGAAACGACGCCGACTCGCGCTTGCTGGCACCCAGGTAATAACTGTTGAACACGCGCCCGAAGGCGTGACCGAAGGGCTGGCGGGTTTCGATTTCATCCAGCCAGTCGGTGTGATCGGACAGCACGGCGGTGCGGTAGCCGGCACCTGCCAGCCGCTCGGCGAGCGCGAGCTGCCAGTGCCGCACAACGGATGCCTGCAGTAGATCGGCCCGAAACAGCTCGCACGTGCCGAGCGCCCCGAGCTCACCCTGCAACTGGTCCCACCAATCCTGCTCGCTGCCGCGGCCGGTGACGTAACCGCTGTCCACGAGCGCCTGCATGGCCAGCCCCGGCAGCGGCGGATAGTCCAGATCGCAGCGTGCGGCCAGCGCGCGCAGCGCCGCCCGAAAGCCGCGCTCGGCGATCACGCCGTCGAAATCGAAGATCACCGCCTGCACGGCCGGCGCGGTCACGCTCACTCGGCGATCAACTGGAAATTGCCGTGTCCGGCGGCCACCGGCCGCGCCGGGTCGGTCTGCCAGGCGTCCACCCGCACCGTCGCCACCGCCCGGCCGATGCGCACGGCCGTGGCGCGCAGGTAAAGATCGCGCGACAAGGCCGGGCGCAGGTAGTCGACCGTGAAGTCGACCGTGGTGGCGGCCGGCGCGCCCTGCTCCAGCAACAAGCCACGCGCCGCACACTCCAGAGCCGCCGCCACCACCCCGCCATGCAGGGCGCCGATGCGGTAGTTGCCGACCAGATCGGCCCGAAACGGCAGGCGCAGCAGGCCGTCCGTGGACCACTCGAGCCCCAGATAGGCCGCGTATGGCAGGGCGGCCAGCACGCCGACCGCGCCCACGACCGGCTCAGACATTGCCCAGAGTCTCCAGTTCATGCAGCGGCTGGCTGTGCGGCTTCAGAAAAAACACGCCGCTGACGGTGGCGAACGGCGGCCCGGGCTGGTCGGCATCCCCGCAGTCGGCCACGCCGCGGATGTGCGCGCGGCGCCCTTCCAGGCGCAAGCACTCGACACGCGCGAACACATCCCGGCCCGCCGCGGGCGCCGCGATGAATTCCACGCGCAGGCCGAGCGTCGAGAAATCCGTTGCACGCTCCAGGCTGCAGAACACCGCCACGCCACCTGCGTTGTCCAGCAGTGCCGACACCGCGCCGCCGGCAAGGCCGCCGTGGGCATCGGCAAGCGACTGCTGAAACGGCAGGCGCAGCACGCAGCGCCGCGCGCCGACCTCGACGATATCCATGCCCAGCGCCGCGCTGTGCGGAATCCGGGTGATGTAATCGCGCCGGTGTTCGGCGCTGCTCTCCAGATAGCGGTACAGCATGGCATTCGGTCGGGCGGGAAATGCCGGCCAGTATACTGACCGCCTCCCTCCCGCTCCCCGCAGACCTGCCATGCCCATCGCCCGTTATCCCACCCGTCCGGTGCGTATCGGCCGCATCATCATTGGTGCCGATCATCCGGTCGCCGTGCAGAGCATGTGCGCCACCAAGACGCAGGACGTCGCCGCCACCGTGGCGCAGGCCAACGATCTGGTCGCCGCCGGTGCCGGCGTGGTGCGCATTGCAGTCGACACGCCAAAAGACGCCGACGCGCTGCCCGCCATCCGCGCCCAGACCGAGGCCAACCTGTCGATCGACCTGCAGGAGAACTACCGCATGGCCGAGCGGGTGGCGCCGCACGTGGACAAGATCCGCTACAACCCCGGCCACCTCTACCACCACGAAAAGCACAAGCCCTGGCAGGACAAGGTGCGCTACCTGGCCGACATCGCGGCGCGCCACGACTGCGCGCTGCGCGTGGGCGTGAACGCCGGCTCGCTGGATCCGGCGCGGGCGGCGCTGTTCGACGCGCACGACTCAATCTCGCCGATGCTGCTCAGCGCCACCGAGCACTGCGAGCTGCTCGACAGCATCGGTTTCACGCGCTACTGCGTGTCGCTGAAGGACTCTGATCCGGCCAAGGTGGTGGAACTGAACAAGCGCTTCGCCGCCCAGCGCCCGGACGTACCGCTGCATCTGGGCGTGACCGAGGCCGGCCTGCCGCCGGACGGCATCATCAAGACGCGCATCGCCTTCGAGCAGCTGATCGGCGCCGGCATCGGCGACACCATCCGCGTGTCACTGACCCTGCCCAACGCCCGCAAGGCCGAGGAAGTCACCGCCGGGCAGCAGATCCTGGCCGACATCGCCGCCGGCCGGGTGCGCTCGGTGGTGGATTTTGGCAAGGGCCTGAACATCATCTCCTGCCCCAGCTGCTCGCGGGTGCAGAACGAGGCCTTCGTGGATCTGGCCGAGCAGGTGCGCGAGCTGACCACGTATGCCAAAGACCACCACCTGACCATCGCCGTCATGGGCTGCCGGGTCAACGGCCCGGGCGAAACCGACGACGCCGACCTTGGCCTGTGGTGCGGCCCAAAGCAGGTCAACTTCAAGCGCCGCGGCGAGCTGGTCGGCAGCTTCGGCTACGACGAAATTTTGCCGCGGCTGAAGACCGAGCTGGATGCGCTGATTGCGGCTGGGGTGGCGTGAGGCCCTGCCGGGCTTTGCACGCGCTATCCCAGCCGCCCATATAAATATCCAGCAACGCATCGACCTGGCATCGCGGATCGGCCTGCGTTGACGGGAACCGCCCGTGACGGTCTCGACCGCGCGGGCGCGCAGCGCGCCCGCTTTTCCATTCCAGATTCAGACGTCTCGGTCAACCTCGCAGCGATGGCGCACCTTGACGATTTCAACGATCACCTCGCCGTCCAACACGTTATAGAGAATTCGGGGGTCGCCCTGGCGCAGGCGGTAACGTTCCTGCGCGGAGAGTTTCTCGGAACCGGGCGGGCGCGGGTCTTCGCGCAGCGTCTCGATACGCGCCAGGATGCGCCGCACATCCGCTGACGGGATGCCGCGTGGATCCTTTGCCACCGAGGGCTTGAACCTGAGTTCATAGCGTGCCATCGGCTTTGAGCTGAGCCAGGAAGTCTTCGTAGTTCAGGGTCTTTTCCTCCGCGCGCTGCGCGAAGGCGGCGAGGTCTTCCTGATCTTCGCGCAGCGCGTTGCAGATGGCGTCGTTCACGATCTGCGACATGCTGCAATGGGCAGTGGCGGCCTTCAGGCGCAGCGCCCGATGCAGCGCAGGGTCCAGGTAAAGCGTGGAACGAACAGTCTCGCGACTCATGGGATGCTCCAAAATGCCAAAGCGTTCTAACGTTCAGGCGCCGAGGCCCGGAAATCAAGCGCGCCGGTCGGTCGTGTCCCCATGGAGGCCAAGGTCCAACGCCGCGAAGGGCAGCTTCGGCTACGACGAAATTTTGCCGCGGCTCAAGACTGAGCTGGATGCGCTGATTGCGGCTGGGGCCATCTGACCGGGCCGGCGATCAACCGCCGGACTCGGCCAACTGGGCGCCCACGGCCCGCCGCCAGAGGTCCCGCAGCAGCACGATGGCGGCATCCGACTTACCGAGCTTTTCGCGGCTGCGGTCGGCATTCACGCCCTGCCCGACCATGATCAGGTAGTCCTCCTCGGTGATGCCTTGCGGGCGCCGGTCGCCGCTGAACAGATCGCTGATGATCTGCGGCGTCAGCGGCACCTGGCCGGGCGGCACGATGTCGCCGTTTCGCACCTTCTGCGCCAGCGCCGGCGCCATGGCCAGGGACACCAGGAACATGCACTGTTCGTCGTCCACCGGCAGGGTATAGAGCAGCATCGGCAATTCCAGCGGCCCGCTCGGGTCCGGGAACACGCTCAGCTTCAGCAGGCAGGGGAAGTGGTACCAGGTCACCCGCTCCCAATCGCCGCGGCGGGCAGTCACCACCAGACCGTGGCGCGCCTGCGTCACCGACACCTGCGGCACACCGCGCCAATGGGGCTCGGAGTCCCGATGCACGAACGAGGTGTGCACCGGGTCGAGATCGTTCTCGATGGTCTGAAACCAGTTGCAGGCCCACACGCCGGGCGGGCGCACGCTCGCCAGGGCCTCCAGCGCCGGGGTGTCGAACTCCTCGAAGCGCGGCAGTGGCGGGGGCTCACCCTGGCCCAAGTAGACATAGATCAGGCCGGCGTACTCCTGCACGGGGTAACTGCGGATGCGCACGTCCCGAGCGAAACCGGCATCCTCCGCCGGCTGTTCGATGCACTGACCGGTGTGATCGAATTTCCAGCCGTGATACATGCACCGCAGGCTGTCGCCCTCCACCCAGCCGGCGTGCAGCACGGTCAGCCGATGCGGACACACGCCGTCGACCAGATAGGCCTGCCCGCTGTCGCCGCGGTAGAGCGTGTAGTTCTCGCCCAGCGCCCGCACCGGCCGGGTGTGGCCCGGCGCCAGCATGTGACTCGGCCATACCGGATGCTTAGACTCAAGTTCCAAGTGCAACACCCTGCTGCAGGTAAGGTATTGCGATGGGAACGACGTACAGCCATTTGAGCAGCGAAGAGCGCGCAGTGATCATGATCGAACGGCGGCGAGGCCGCAGT